>CAZTXK010000172.1:0-5511 GCA_964617275.1 uncultured Dactylococcopsis sp.
ATAGCATCAGAGAGACTAACGGTAAAACTTCCCGTCTCTGTTTGATCGGTTTCTACAATGACATCACTAATGGTAAGGGTAGTCGTTTCGCTATCAGGAATTGCTTGTTCCTGGCCAGGATTAATGAGTCCTCTTCCTTCTAAGTCAGAATTGTCTAAATCTAAGCGATCGCTGTCACTGTTGAGTTCAAGGGTAAAGGTTTCACTTTCCACATCTGAGTCGGTGACTTGGAAAAAGATATTTTGGCTGGTTTGACCGGGGTTAAAGGTTAAAGTTTGGTCATTGAGGGGATTTCCTTCCCGATCTGTTAAGCTAACTGCTTCCCCGTTGACCAATTCAAAATCTACGTTCAGACTTTCATTGATAGCATCAGAGAGACTAACGGTAAAACTTCCCGTCTCTGTTTGATCGGTTTCTATAATGACATCACTAATGGTAAGGGTAGTTGTTTCGCTATCAGGAATTACTTCTTCTTCTTCTTCGGTACTTTCTTCCTCTTGTTCAGTCGTTTCTTCTTCTCCTTGGGAAGGGTTTTCATTTTGGCGCAAGTCTTCATCTTCATTTGAGGACTCTATGTCTCTTGGTTCTTCTCTAGCTTGGGAAGTTTCTGTTGCTTCATCTTCTTGTTCGGAACTCTGTTGAGAAGGTTCTTGCTGTTGGCTAGCTTGATCTCGTCTTACTGGAGCACTAGAACTAGAAACGACTTCTGAGGGACTTTCTTCTTGTTCAGTGTCTTCTTCTGAGGGACTTTCTTCTTGTTCAGTTTCTTCTTCTGGGGGACTTTCTTCTTGTTCAGTGTCTTCTCCTGAGGGTCTTGTTTCTACCTCTACACTTTCTCCTTCTTCTAAGAAAGCCCCTTCTTCCAAATTAGCTACTTCTAACGATTCTTCTGGGGGGTCTGTTTCTCCTTCTTGGTTCCCGATTCCTAAGAAATTTTCAGGAGCTTGTACGAGAAACGGTAATGACAAATTCTCATCCTGAATTGGTACGGAAGGAGGTCTGGTGGGTTGGTTTTCTTGAATTATTTGCTCTAGCTCTTCGATTGTTTTCTTTAGTTCTTCGTTTTCTTCATCACTTTTCTCTAGTTCTTCTTCTAACTCACGAAGGGCTCGAGAGTAACCGATTTGCATAAATGTCATTAAAACTACAAAAATGCCTAGTTCCAAGGCATTAGGAATCCAACTGGTTGTCATTCCCCAAATGCTAATTTTTTCTGAGCGAGGTTGACGAGGTAGCCGAGAAAACATAAGTTTTACCTTCCTAAATCAAGGATCAAATTTTTAAACCAAACACCAAAATAGTTAATCAGCAAATCTAGCAATGAATGATGACTTATCTCTCTTTAGTTTTAGATTTTAGGTTTGGCTGAATTCTATCATATCTTGCCATAATATCTTGCCATAATAATTTTACCTATTATTGATCTTTACTGCTTCAATTTGATTGACTTTTTTCACCGAATGACAAGCCGCTTAAACTTACTGCTGTATGCTGTATGAGTTCCATAATTCTCAGATTTTTGATAAAATGGTAGCTTACGCCCATTTAACCTATCAAAAGTATTGGTAGGTGTGACGGGAATGGATCGTAGTGCCAATTTTTAGAAACGGTATTAGTTTCGGGAAACCTTTGAAGGGTGAGAAACTTCTTGCTATGATGGTTACTCACTTTCCCATCCACATTGAGTTAGCAACCGATGCTCAAACATACCTTATCCGTTTTAGTTGAAGATGAAGCAGGGGTTCTCACCCGCATTGCTGGTTTATTTGCCCGGCGCGGCTATAATATTGAAAGTCTGGCTGTGGGACCGGCGGAAAAAGAAGGCATTTCTCGTATTACGATGGTAGTCCCGGGAGATGACCGCACCATCGAACAACTCACCAAGCAACTTTATAAATTAATTAATGTTCTCAAGGTACAAGATGTTACCCAAGTTCCTTGTGTGGAACGGGAATTAATGTTAATTAAAGTGAGTGCCAATACCAGCGCCCGAAGTGAAGTAATGCAACTGGCGCAGGTTTTTCGCGCCCGCGTGGTTGATATTTCTGAAGATTCCCTTACCCTCGAAGTGGTGGGGGATCCCGGTAAAATGGTTGCGATTATTCAAATGCTGACTAAATTTGGCATTCGAGAAATTGCTCGTACCGGGAAAATTATCCTCCCACGTGATTCAGGAGTCAATACTGAGTATTTAAAGCTGGTAGAAACAATTCCTAGTTACTCTTAACCATTGCTTCCTATTTTTACACCCTGAATGGAATAATCTAGCAGTTGCATGGGGTGTAATAGGGGGATGTCTTGTCCTTTTTGATGCAGATGTTTTTTGATCTGTAAAGAACACCCCGGGTTAGAAGAAACAATCATTTTTGCCCCTGTATTGACCAGATTATTAACTTTTTGTTCTCCCAAATCTTCGGCGACTTTTGGTTGTAGCATATTATAAACCCCGGCACTGCCACAACACAAAGCGGCATCTATGGGTTCATGTAACTGAATGCCGGGAATTTGTTTTAAGATTTGTCGCGGTTGCAGACTAATTTGTTGACCATGTAAAAGATGACAAGCATCTTGATAAACAATGTCTAAGGTGTCATCTTTTAAGGGAGAAAGTGGGGCAGTTAATCCTACTTCTGCTAGAAATTCCTGCACATCTTTAACTTTGTTGGCAAAGATTTTTGCTTTCTCTTTATAGTCGGGATCATCCTCTAAAATATGCCCATATTCTTTTAAGGTATGCCCACAACCAGCTGCGTTAATAATAATTGCATCTAATTCACTATCAGCAAAGCTATCAATCATTTGTTTTGCCAAAATTTTTGCCTGGTTTTCTTGTCCTTGGTGGGCGGGTAAAGCAGCGCAACAGCCTTGGGTTTTCGGAATGACGACTTCACAACCATTAGCGGTTAAAACTCTGACTGTGGCTTCATTGACAGGGGAGAAAAAGAGTCTTTGCACACAGCCTAAAATGACCCCCACCCGATAACGTTTTTTCCCTTTAGCAGGGATTACTTCGGGGAGATTATCGCGGAAAGATTGAGCAGTAATTTGGGGTAAAATAGACTCCATTGCATTCAAGCGCGGTGATATTTTTTTCAGGAGTCCTGTTTTCCGAATAAGGTTTTGTAAGCCGAGTTTTTGATAGATTAAAAGGGGAATTAAAAGTGGACGTAACCGATTGGGATAGGGGAATAAACTAAAAATTAGTTGCCGATAAAGTTTGTCGAAGGGGTTACGGGGATAATTTCTTTCGACTTGCGGACGAGTGGCGGCAATGAGTTTATCATACTGCACATCAGAGGGACAGGTGCTAACACAAGCCAGACACCCAAGACAGGAGTCGAAATGTTGTACGGTGGCTTCATCTAATTCGGCTTCTCCTCGATTAATTTTATCCATGAGGTAAATGCGACCGCGAGGAGAGTCCATTTCTTTCCCAATGACGCGATAACTGGGACAAGTAGCTAAACAAAAGCCACAGTGAACACAGTCATCAATTAATTCCTGTTTCGGTGGTTTTTGGCTATCAAAACCTGCGTCTTGGTCAATGAAGTTATTAAGGTTTGCTTCTTTTTCAGTCATTTTTATTATAATAGGATTGTCTTAAATTCCACCAACAAAACGGTTCGGGTTAAATTGTTTTTTGGAATCAAATTGCTGTTTTATTTTTTCCATCATGCTTAGTGCATTTCCAGAATATCCCCAAGGTTCAATTTGTTCTTTAATGGTTAAGGGAGATTCTAGAATGGTAAGAAAACCTCGGTTTTCCTCACAATAACGCCGTAGTTTTTCGAGATCAGATAAGGACTCAATACTATTAAGAATGAGTTTCCCTAAACCGCTTTTATTATGAATTATAGCGTAACTATCAGCAGGAAGTTTTTGGAAAAATTCAGCAGTTTTTGTAGGCAGTAATCCGCATTTACAAGTGATTGCGCTGTCAGAGGAAGGAATTGAAGTGAGGTCTTTCAATTGATTCCATAATGTTTTTTCATCCTCTTTGTTCCCTACGGGAACTGACGAAGTCATCGCGCTGAGTTGTTTAATTTGTTCTTCTATACTTTCGATAATGGTTTCAAATTGAATGATTAATCCTAATCCTTCTCCTAATTGCAATTTTTCTACCACGGAACTGGATACTAAATCGGCGCGAGTGGGCGTTAAGGTGGCGTTACGCAGGGTTTGGGCGGCGGATAGAATATTAGCGCGATCGCCGCTTAAAATCAGGGTTGCTGAGGCGGGAGGAAGGGGATAAGTCCGAAAAGTTAGCTGAGTAATAATGCCTAATGTGCCATAAGAACCGGTTAAGAGTTTCATTAAGTCATAGCCAGCCACATTTTTAACCACTCGCCCTCCTGCTTTCGCAATTTCCCCATCGGCACGAACCAAGGAAATGCCAATCAGTAAGTCTCTAACTCCACCATAACGCTCTCGCCAGCTTCCTGTGTCAGCAGTGGCAACAATTCCACCCAAGGTTGCGGTTTCGGGATAAGCTGGATCAAGGGGAAGAAATTGGTTTGCGGCTTGAAGTTTTGCTTGTAGTTGTTTGAGGGTAACGCCTGCTTGGAGGGTAACCGTTAAGTCTCCCACCGCATGATCAATGATCTGATTCAGATGACGGGTGCTAAGGTAGAGATCAACCTTGCTAGGAAGTCCGCCCCAAGTGGCTTTACTACCATTTCCACAGGGGATAATCGACCAGTTATTTTGATGACAAATGGCGACAACCTTTGCTAAACTCCCTTCACTATTAGGAATAACTATGGGCTTTTTTGGGAGTTGCGGGGAGGGTTGCCATTCTGGCTGATAAGTGATTTGCTGTGAATTAATGAGGGGATGAAGTTGGTGCGCGATCGCGCTAAAATTTTGATCCATAATTAAATAAGTAAGGAATAACTAATCAGTCATTCTCTAATTATCAGTTAGGAATTATCAATAAGCAATTATGATGAAACATCGGCTTAGTGCTATTATCTTAGCTGGCGGACAGAGTAAGCGCATGGGAGAAGATAAAGCCTTACTTGATATTGAGGGAAAACCGCTTCTCCAATACATTTGTGAATGTGCCCAAGCTGTTACCTCCCAAGTTTACATTGTCACGCCTTGGATTCAACGCTACCAAAAAATTATTCCCAGTGAGTGTCAACTGATCCGAGAGATGTCTTTACCCAACGAAACGCCTCCTTATGGGCCATTAGTGGGACTGTATCAGGGATTGCAACAAGTGAAAACGGAATGGGTTTTAGCTTTAGCGTGTGATTTACCCAAATTAAATGTTGCAGAATTAGAATTTTGGTGTGCACAGTTACCGCAGGTGGCAACAGAAACTGTTGTCTTAGTGGCAAAATCCCCTGAAGGTTGGGAACCCCTTTGTGGGTTTTATCATCGAGATTGTGTGGAGTTATTTAGTGCTTATTTAGCCAGTGGCAAACGATCCTTTCAAGGTTTTCTCAATCAGAATTCGGTAGAAGAATTAACGGTGCGCGATCGCGCTTCCCTTTTTAACTGTAACAC
>CAZTXK010000173.1:0-5501 GCA_964617275.1 uncultured Dactylococcopsis sp.
CCTTCGCCCCCCTTACTAAGGGGGGTTGGGGGGATCTAAATGCAGCGCCAATTGTCCAAAATGGTATTAATTCCCATAAAAGTGAAAGTTGGTTACGTCAAGAAGTGGGAAAATTATTACCCAAATTAAAAGAGGTTCCAGCAACCTGGCATCACTGTTTAATTGCTTTTAGTCCTGAAGGGCAATCAACGATTGGTAAAATAGAAAATTATGAGGGGATTTTTGTGTTTTCAGGCTTTACCAGTACCCTGTTATTTGCGCCACCTTTAGCGAGAAAATTTGCGCGATCGCTGTTAACAGAATATTCATAAAGAAGTATGAATAACATTGAAAAATAACTAAATATCATTTAAGATATGCCTTATTACTGATCCCAATCGAGGCATTCACCATGTTGGAAAATAGTTGGCAGTTTTCTAAACTTAGTTACGGTCTAATTTGGAAACACAAGAAGTTACTAATTTTTCCTCTTTTATCGGGAATTGCTGAAATATTAATTTTAGCAACTTTTATTATTCCCTTATTTGTTACCGAGCAGATACAGATAGAGTCTGGAAACGCCCTAGGAGATACCCTTTCTTATGTAACCTTATTTGTATTTTACTTGGTTACCAATGCCATTGTCTTGATTTTTAATACTGGCTTAATTGCTTGTGTTTTCAAAATTCTTCATGGTTACAATCCCTCTCTTGGCTATGGTTTATCCTTCGCATTTAAGCGTTTACCGCAAATTCTTAGTTGGTCAATTTTATCAGCAGTTATTAGTGTTATTCTAAATGCTCTCGAAAAAAATGAAAATATTAGCGCATTTGTTACTAGCATTATTGGGTTAACTTGGAGTGCTATTACTTATTTTGTTGTGCCTGTAATTGTGATGAATGGTTTGGGGCCAATTGGGGCAATCAAACGATCAGGGGAAACCTTACGGTCAACTTGGGGAGAAGCCTTGATTGGTAACTTCTCCTTAAAAGTGATCGGTTTTTTGCTTCTTTTACCCGTCTTAATCCTATTAGGAATCGGTTTATATTTCTCGATAAATGCAGGTTCCATAGTAGGAATTGCTATTTTTGTCGGATTAGGAATTCTTGCCTTTGTTATTGACTATTTATTAACAGAAACAGTCAACTCCGTTTTCAAATGCTATCTTTTTATTTATGCGACGGATAGAGAGGTTTTAGACGAAGGCTCTACCGAGATTTTTGCCAATGCGTTTCGCCCGAAACGAAGATGACGCAGAATTTTAAGCCAGATCGACAACGAGAACATCAAGCCAATGAACGCACTTTCTTAGCATGGTTGCGAACAGCAGTGGCTTTAATTGCGTTAGGATTAGCCACAGCACGGTTTGGTCTTTTTTTAAGAGAACTTGAAAGTGCCATTATTGAAGAGTTCCCCTTAGAGGAGTCAGGGTTCAACTCCCAAGCCTTAGGATTAAGTTTAGTGCTTTTTGGCCTAGTCGTTATTGCTTTAGCAGCCTGGCGTTATCAGCAAGTCTTTTGGCAAATTGAAAAAGGAAACTATAAACCGAGTCAGCGCTTAGTTTGGTTAATGGTGGTAGCAGTAATGATTCTAGCTACTTTAAGCACCCTTCCCCTGTTACTTTCGTCTTTTTAAAGAATCTTTATTTATTTTTTAGGGAAAACTAAGGAAATTATCGTTATCCTGAAAGCAAACTCACTTTGTAACGATCGCGGATTGTAAACTATGACACAACCGAGCTTTGGTGTAATTGGTTTAGCAGTAATGGGAGAGAATTTAGCTCTCAACGTCGAAAGCCGAGGTTTTCCTGTGGCTGTTTATAACCGCACAGCGGAAAAAACCAAGAATTTTATGGCGCAACGAGCGCAAGGGAAAAATGTTACTGATACTTATAGCGTTGAAGAATTTGTGAAAGCATTAGCCCCACCGCGTAAAATTCTGGTTATGGTAAAAGCCGGAAAAGCTGTAGATGCGGTAATTAGTCAGCTTAAGCCCCTCCTAGAAGAAGGAGATATGATTATTGATGGCGGAAATTCTCTTTATGAAGATACCCAACGCCGCACGGAAGAATTGGAAGCCGCTGGCTTAGGCTTTATGGGAATGGGCGTTAGTGGCGGTGAAGAAGGAGCATTAAAGGGCCCCAGCCTCATGCCCGGGGGAACACCGGAAGCCTATGAAAAGGTCGAGCCCATTGTTACCAAAATTGCGGCGCAAGTGGATGATGGCCCCTGCGTGACTTATATTGGTCCCGGCGGTGCAGGTCATTATGTCAAAATGGTTCATAATGGCATTGAGTATGGGGATATGCAGTTAATTGCAGAAGCCTATGATTTACTCAAAAATGCTTTGGGATTAAACCATACCCAGTTAAGCGAAGTCTTTGCTCAATGGAATCAAACTGAGGAACTCAACTCCTTTTTAGTTGAAATTAGCACCGAGATTTTCAAGAAAATTGACCCCGAAACTAATCTCCCCTTAGTGGATGTTATTCTAGACTCCGCCGGGCAAAAAGGAACCGGGCGCTGGACAGTGGTTAATTCTCTGGAATTAGGCGTTCCCATTCCCACCATTTATGCGGCGGTGAATGCAAGAGTGATTTCTTCGTTTAAGGAAGAGCGTTTAACTGCGAATCAACAACTCGATGGCCCCAATGGGAAATATGAGGGAGATGTGCAAGAGTTTATTAATAAAATTCGAGATGCCCTCTATTGTTCAAAAATGTGCTCCTACGCGCAGGGGATGGCGTTAATGGCAAAAGCCTCGGAAGAGTATGGTTTTAACTTAAATTTGAGTGAAATTGCTCGGATTTGGAAAGGAGGCTGCATTATTCGCGCTGGCTTCTTAGATAAAATTAAAGCTGCCTTTCAGGAAAATCCTCAACTTCCCAATCTCTTGCTTGCGCCTGAATTTAAGCAAACAATTTTAGATCGACAACAGGCGTGGCGAGATGTTTTAAATGTTGCCAATGGCTTGGGGATTCCTGTTCCTGCGTTTAGTGCGTCTTTAGATTATTTTGACAGCTATCGGCGCGATCGCTTGCCCCAAAATCTCACTCAAGCCCAACGAGATTTCTTTGGCGCTCATACTTATGAGCGAGTAGATAAGTCTCGCGGTGAGTTCTTCCATACGGAATGGATGGAAAATAACTAAGAAAAAAAGCTCCCCTAAGTGGGGAGTTCCCCATAGCCGTTTCTAGCGACTAGTATTTTGTCCTGCTAGGGCATCTAACTGGAGGGTGATAGCATGGATAAAGGCTTCATCTTCAATCGCTTCTGAGGATAATTTTCCTGCCGCGATCGCGCTATTCACTAATGTCTCAGCATCAAGGTTCCCAGCGATATAAGCTTGTTCAAATTGAGCATAGGCAGGAATTCCTTGTTCTTTTAAGTCTCCTCGATAACCGGAAGACACTAAGTTAAAGGCTTCTGTATCACGAACGCTATTGTATTGAGAGTTCTGATCAACCTTTTCAGGGGTGGGTGTGGCTTCTGCAAGCGCAACAGGAGTGACTCCCAAAATTAAGAATAGAGAAGTCAGGCTTCCTAGTGCTAAGTGGCGCATGATTATCCCTCCTTTAATGGGCTTCGCAAATAGTGTAATAATTAAGTGTTTTTTCTGACTTCTAACCCGAGAGAGATATCTCTTACGAGAGAGTTACTGATCTGCCATGGTTTTCACGATATCACCGCGAGTGATGATTCCCACGACTGCTTCTTGCTCATCCACTACGGGTAAACGGCGGACTTCTCGCCTGTGCATCACTTGAGCCGCTTCTTTTAGAGCGCGATCGCGCGTTATAGAAATGGGGTGATCACTCATCACTTCCCCCACAGTTTGCCCTAACGCCTTATGGAGTTCTTTTTCATATTGGGCAGGATTTTGTAAATAAATCACACTATCAAGAAACATGATATAGGGCGGTGTATCAACCCCAGTTTCTTGCCACATTAAGTCTGATTCGGATAAAACTCCCACTAATTTTCCCGCCTCATTCACTACGGGTAAGCCGCTAATTCTCTTTTCTACCAGTAATTTAATTGCGTCTTTGAGGGGAGTTTCGGGTTGAACCACCGCTACGTCAGTGGTCATTGCGTCTGCAACTGTTTTTGTCATGCTTCAATTTTGCCTTCAATGATTCGAGAGTATCAATTATTGTCACATTCCAAAGTCGAGGGTGACAACTGAGCCTGATTATTAAAAACCTCCACCACGCCGCCATGGTGAAGGTTTCCAGTTTACTGATTACGAGGAGCTTTCATGTCACGAGCTAATTCCATAAATTCACTCATATTAGCTCCTGGGCGACGGCGACTGTTGGTCGCTTTGGGCATTAGATAAGTGGGAGCAAACGTTTCTCCTGTGAGTTGATTTGCCTTCCCACTACCATTGCTTTGAACCGATACCGGTTGCTGTTGACTGGTAGCGGTAGGCTCAGGAGAAGACTGCTGGTTTTGAGCTTGATCAGTGTTTTTCGTTTTTTGCGCTGCTTGGGGTGCTTTTGCTTTTTCCTCTGTTTTTTGGGCAGTTTGCTCTTGGGAGCTATTTTGATCTTCGTTTTCGTCTAACTCGATGTAATAGTTATCTTTGCCGCTAAACAGTTTTTTGATAATGCCAACCATGGATGACTCCTAAAAAAATTTGTTAATGATCGATCACCGTATTACTAGGATATCGGAATACGGGAACACAATTTGAGAAGAGAAATGAAGAAAATTTACTGATCAAGTTTCCCAAAATTCAAAAAAATATGTTATACTTGCTAAGGTGTTTCAAAACGCTAAATTCCTCGCGGATGTGGTGGAATTGGTAGACACGCACGCTTGAGGGGCGTGTGGCTTACGCCTTGCGAGTTCGAGTCTCGCCATCCGCATAATTGGCTAGCTTCTTGGAGTCATGGGCAGAGAAGCTACAATTTTTTTAAAGCAACCGTTATGATGGAAGTAGGTATTAAGATTTGTAAATTACCTACTCTGTATTTTGAACTGGCAACCGACTCCAACTCTAGAAACAAACTGGTATGCCCTTCAACCGCTTTGGGAAGGCGGCGAAGAAGTGGTTAAAACGGGACTCCCTCATGATCAACTTCCGCCAGCATGGCAAATTTTATTGCTAGGGGATGGTTCTCCCACTCGTCATCTGAGGCTGTTAACCCGAGAACCGATTGAGGTGGATGTAATAGATATGTCGTCAATTGGGAATGAGCGCGATCGCGCCCCAGAAAACATTACCGCCGTTCCCACCCCGCGATTGCGCCGTCAAGTTTGGTTACGCACGGCTTCAGGACAACGATTAGCTTATGCCGTGTCTTGGTGGGATGCCCAAGAAGTGGATGAATATTTGCAAAACCGCTCTCTCCCGATTTGGGATAATCTGTCGCGATTGCATACGGAATTGTATCGTGATATTCAAGGCATTTATTATGGAAACTCTTCAGAATTAGAACAAGCCTTTCAAGAAAAGGGGCCGTTTTGGGGGCGACATTATTTATTTTGGCACAATGGGCAGCCCTTAACGTTAATCTA
>CAZTXK010000174.1:0-5482 GCA_964617275.1 uncultured Dactylococcopsis sp.
AATAACTAATAACCAATGAAACGGTTAACTTTTTGAATTTCGGATTGGAGTTGTTGTATCATCTCAAAAGTGGGAAAGTTGTCTTTTTGAAGCAATTTTTCGATTTCTAAACAGCGATCGCGCACCCTTAACGCCCCCATGGTAACACTACTTCCTTTCAGGGTATGAACGGCTTTTTTCAATTCCGATATTTCCTGATTTTGGGTAGTCTGGATAATTTTTTCTAGACTCTGAGATAAATCTTGTTGGAAATGTTCTAGCAGTTGCTGTTTTACCTCAGAATTATCTTCTCCCACTGCAACTAAAACACTGTTAAAAATTTTATTATTAATAACCTCTTGATCAGATGAAATAGAAGTGCTTAACCATTGATCTAAAACAGTATTTAATCCTTCGAGAGTAATGGGTTTACTTAAATATTCATTCATCCCGGCTTGGAGACATTTTTCGCGATCGCCGCTCATCGCATAAGCTGTCATTGCAATAATCGGAATATCTTGATAAGCCTCACCCGCTTTTCCTTGACGAATTTGTTGCGTTGTCTCATAACCATCTATTTCTGGCATTTGACAATCCATTAAAATTAAACTGTAAAGAGAATCATCTCTACTTTGTTGTAATTTCTCTAAGGCTTCTCTCCCATTTTTAGCAATTTCCACCTCCAATTCTCGTTGCTTCAACATTCCTTGTATCACCACCTGATTCACTTGATTATCCTCAGCTAATAGCACTCGCTGGGATGAGACTCTCTCCTTATTTTCAGAACGTTTTTCTGGGCTGATTTCCTCTCGGGAAGGTGGCTCAATTTTCCCTGTAATTGCTGTTTCCAGATCAGAAGGAGTAATGGGTTTTGTGAGATAATTAATTCCTAATAATTCAGAACTATCTCTGTTAGGAATATAATTAACAGGAGCCATAATAAAAAATGCAGTGGGAGAAGTCGATCCTTCTAAAAAAACATCATTTTTGAGGCGATAAGCTAAGTCTATTCCTGTCATATCCGACAACTGCCAATCCACCAATACTCCATCAAAATTAGCCAGTGAATGTTGATTTTGGCAAATGGAAATAGCGTTATTCCCATCTTCTGCGGTGATGACTTGAACTCCCCACTGTTGCAATTGCGAAGATAAAATATGGCGATGTCTAATCTTATCAGCTACCAGTAACAGGGTTAAGTTTTGAGCTTGCAAAGATGGAGACGGCAGTGATAAAGTCGGTTGTAATCTGATATCAAAACTAAAGCAACTTCCTTTTCCCACTTCTGTTTCAACACTAAGATTTCCGCCCATTAATTGACAAAGTTCTTTCGTAATCGCTAATCCTAAACCAGTTCCCCCATACTGACGAGTCGTGCTAGCATCAACTTGGGTAAAGCGATCAAATAAACGGTTAAGTTTCTCTTGAGCAATCCCGATTCCTGTATCACTGACTGCACCCGTTAAACATAAGGAATTTCCCACTGCTTCGAGATGGCAGCGAATTAGAATTTCTCCTTCTTCTGTAAATTTAATGGCATTACTGACGAGATTCGTCAAAATTTGTCTTAAACGGGAGGGATCGCCTTTAACCTTTGATGTCTCAAGCCCCCGCAAGTCTAAAATGATTTCTAAGCCCTTTTCTTGAGCTTTCAGCGCCATTGTTTTCGCTAGTTGTTCTAATTCTTGACGCAGATCAAATTCAATCTCTTCTAACTCTAGTTTTCTGGCATCGAGTTTCGAGAAGTCGAGAACATCATTAATGAGAGAAAGTAAAGAGTTTGCACTCACCTCAGCCAGATCAAGGCGCGATCGCTGTTCGGAAGTGAGATCACTTTCTTTAAGCAAACCTAACATTCCCATTACCCCATTAAGCGGGGTACGAATTTCGTGACTCATGGTAGCGAGAAACTCGCTTTTAGCAAGGGCAGCCGCTTCCGCCTCTTCTTTGGCTTTAACTAACTTTTGTTCCATTTTTTTGCGATCCGTAATTTCTAGCGCGATCGCGCCCAATCTCTCAATACTGCCCTCACTGTCCATAATTGGGAATAAAATGGATTCAAATGTTCTCACCTCTTGATCTTGTTCAAAGTCATCTTCCACAATTAAAGGGTTACCAGTGGCAACAATTTCCTCAATGCGTGCATTAAACGTTTGTACAGTTGTTTCTGGGAGAAGATCGCTAAATTTACGCCCAATCACTTCTTCTGGAGAAAGCCCTAGCAATTCTGCGCCGATAGGATTGATATTTAAATAGCATCCTTGGCGATCAAAGATAGTAATCACCACTGGCGCGTAATGTAACAATGCTTCTAGCTTCTGCTTGGTTTCTTGCACTGCTAATTCAGCTTCTTTGCGAACCGTAATATCTGTAATTAGGGCATAATAGCCTAAAACAGTTTCTTGTTTTTCGTCGAATTGAGGCAACAATATTGCTGAAATATAGCGTTTCCCATTTTTATAAGGCAACTCTGCTTCATAAGTTACCTTCTCTCCTGCAAGGGCTTGCTCAATATAGGGTTTAGTTTTCTGATAGGCTTCAGTGCCAATCACTTCTTCTACGGTACAGCCTAAAATATCTTCTTTACGACATTGAAACCACTCTTCATAAGTTTGATTAACAAATTGGTAGCGTTGAGACGCATCGGTAAAAGCAATACAAGCCGGAACAGAATCAGTAATCAGTTGCAGTTTTTGTTTACTTTCTTTCAGCGCCATGGTTTGTTTTGCTACTTCTTTTTCTAATCTTTTTTCATAATTGTGGCGAAGTTTTTCTGCTTGTTTTAAGTCTTTTGCCATTTTCTGAAACGAATTAGAAAGAGTTTCTATCTCTTTAATCATACTCTTGGGAAAAGTCTGATCAAAATTTCCTTTAGCTAATTTTTCACTGGCTAAACTGAGACGAGACAGCGATCGCGCGATCCGCCGAGATGTCCAACCCCCAATAATTAGTGACACCACTAAAGCCAACGCCGATACAGTTAAGGTACGATGTAAATTCCGATTAATTGCTCCCAGAAACTCTGATTTTGGAATTACCGTCACAATCAAACAATCCAACTTATCTTGAATCGGTCGAACTTGACCAAAATAGCGTTGCGAATTCAAGGAAAATTGAAAAAATTGTGGTTCTGTAATCTCAGCTAAGGTCATTTCTTGAGTTAAATACTGACTCGCTGCTTGAGTTACAGGATTTTTACTTTCTGTTGCCTTGAAGCGACGATTTTTTACCTTGACATTTTCTGATAATTGTGATCGAGATTTAGAATTAAATGGCGTTTCTTCGGTGGAAGTGGCGAGGAGAAGTCCATTTTTTTCTATTAGAAAACTTTGTCCGTTTTCAGCAATATTTAAATCCCTTAAAAATTCTCCCGTCTGACGTAAGGATTGCCCAACAGAAACCACCCCTTGTAACTGATTTTCTGCATTATAAAGCGGTAATGATCGAATCATTATAATTTCTGGTTGATCAACGCCTTGCCCTAAACTAACTACTAATGAGGAATCTCCTTCCCTAGAGGTAATGGCTTTTTTATACCAAGGATCGTTAGGCGGATCATTATGAGGATCATAATCTGTTTGAATTTCTTGAAGTTCTAAATTTTTCCCATTTTCATCAGCAAAATAGCGATATAATTCTTCTCCTTGTGCTACCTCTCGTTTGCGAATGCTTAATGTTTCCGAATTTAATGACCCCACATTAATAAAGTCTCCAGCTTCGTTAGCGATCACAATACCAGTGATTTGAGGAAAGACTTGGAGTTGCTTAACTAAATGATTTTGAAGTATATTGAGATCAGAAACATCTAATAAGTTTTGTTCGACTAAAGTGGCGTTATTCTTAGCAATTTGATCCAAGTCACTAAAAGATGTGGCAATATTATCTTCAACTCGGTTTCCTGTTTTTTCTACTAATTGAGTTACCGTTTCTTGCACTGCTTGCTGTCCACTGCGATAAGAAAAATAGCTGACTAAAATAACACTCCCCACCACTTGTAAGGTAAAGGGAACAGCAAAAGCAAGATAAAACGGAATTTTGACTGGTTTCATTAAAACAGGGAGAACGCTACACGATCGCAATCACTACACGAGCAATAGAGAAGTAAATTAAAACCCCAAGCACATCTACCACGGTGGTAATAAACGGGGCAGACATTAATGCCGGATCAAGATTTAAAGACTTGAATAGAAAGGGTAAAATTGAACCTGTGACTGAGGCTAAAACCGCGATCGCGACTAAACTAATTCCCACAATAATGGCAACATTCAACTCCCCTCGCAACACATAAGCCCAACCCATGGCGACAACTCCTAAAATCAAGCCTAATAATAAGCCCGCTAACGCCTCTCGGATTACCACTTGCACGATTCCCAACGAGCGGACTTCATCGGTACTCAATCCCCTAATAACCACCGTAGAAGATTGCGCTCCCACATTTCCGCCAGTGCCAATTAGTAGCGGAATAAACGCAGCTAGGGCAACCACTTGGTTTAAAATATCTTCTTGGGATTGGATAATGCCACTGGTAAAGGTATTGGTAAATAAAAGCACAAATAGCCAAACGACTCGTTTTCGGGCGACAGCAAGCAGATTTGTCTGAAAGTAATTATCTCCTTCTGATTGCAGCCCGCCTAAGGCATAAATATCCTCTGTGGTTTCCTGTTCTATGATATCCATAACATCATCAACCGTAACGACTCCCACTAACCGATCTTCCTTATCTACGACAGGAATCGCCAATAAATCATAACGTCGGATCAGCCTTGCCACTTCTTCTTGATCGGTATCAGTATGGACGGAAATCACATCACGGGTAATAATCTCCGAAAGCGGCGACTCTTCGGATGCAAGCACTAGATTTTTCAGGGAGACAATCCCTAAAAGGTGTCGATAAGTGTCGGTAACATAAAGATAGTAGATGAGTTCTGAAGCCTGCGCCCGTCTTTTAATGCTTTGGAGGGCTTCCCCGATGCTCATATTCTCTTTCAAAGAAATATATTCCGGGGTCATGATCCGCCCTGCGGTATCTTCCTGATACCCCAGCAGAAGAGCCGTATTTTGACGTTCTTGCGGACTCATATCCGCCAGAAGTCGCCGCACTACCTTTGCCGGGAGTTCATCAAATAAGCGGGCGCGATCGTCAGGGGACATTTGACCGACAATTTCAATCACTTCCTGACGCTTAAATTCGTTGATCAGAGCTTCTTGAACACTGGTGTCAAGATGTTCGTAAACTTCAATGGCTTCCGCTTTTGGCAACAACCGAAACGCGATCGCCTGCATTGATTCGGGGAGATTCTCAATCGCTTCGGCGATATCTACTGACTGAACGACACTGAGAAGGGATTTTGCGCCTTCTAAGTTATTACTTTCTAGTAGCTTTTCCAGTTGATTTTTCACCAACTCAGGAATTTCACTATGGGGAGTATTTTCGAGAGCAGAGAGAGGTTCGTTCAAGGCACGTTTCTCATAATAACTTCTGAATTACCCTCAATAATACTAT
>CAZTXK010000175.1:0-3462 GCA_964617275.1 uncultured Dactylococcopsis sp.
GGCTCATAAACCGACTTCCGCTCAATAATCCCAGGCGCCATGGAGTCTAATAACCGACTGGAATCAGCTTTGATTTCACCCTTGCCATCAAGGGGACGAGCTAAAGAGTCAACGACACGACCTTTAATGGCTTCTCCCACAGGAAGGGAAGCAATTTTACCAGTGGCTTTCACGGAACTTCCTTCGTGAATCCCGCGACCACTTCCCATTAAAACTGCACCGACGTTATCCTCTTCTAGGTTGAGGGCAATGCCGACAGTTCCTTCTTCAAATTCCACTAGTTCTCCCGCCATGACTTTATCCAAGCCATAAATGCGGGCAATGCCATCACCGACTTGCAGAACAGTTCCCACATTGGAAACCTGAACGCTTTGGTCGTATTGTTCAATCTGTTGGCGAATAATGTTGCTAATTTCGTCTGGTTTGATGCTAACCATGATTAATTATTCCTTACTATGTTGTGATCCATTAATGTTTCTTTTATGAAGCTGTCACTTCCATGCTTAAACCAATGCGACGGAGTTGTCCTCTCAGACTAGCATCGAGAACTTGCGATCCTACTTTAATGACAACCCCGCCAATTAAATCGGGATCGAGAGAGGTTTCTAATTCCACATCCCGAGCGTTGCTCATGGCTTTAACTTGCTCTTTCACGCGATCGCGCTGTTGTTGGCTTAACTCCGTTACCGAAGTTACCTGTGCCAAAACCGTCGAAGTACGTTCGCGCACCCGAGCTAAAAACTGCTCCAAAATGCTAGTTAAGAAAGCCGTGCGTTTTTTATCAATGACCAACTGCAAGAAGTTCAACAAATAATGATGCAACCCCTCGCCAGCTACCTGTTTTAAAACAGCTTTCTTATCCTCAATTTTAATCACAGGACTCGCCAAAAACTGCTGTAATTCCTGTGAACTTTTTAAGGTGGAAAGTAATTCTTTCGCCTCATTCCCAAAGCGTTCTACTAAATTTTGGGAATCTGCCAAAGACATTAACGCCTCGGCATAAGGCTCAACCACTTCCGCACTCATGAGTGTATTTTCTCTCATCTCCCTCCTCCTAATTGAGCTAGAGAGCGGTCAATTAACTTTTCTTGGGCGGATTGATCCAAGCGAGTGCGCAATTCAGATTCCACTTTTTCTAAAGCTAAACGAGCAATATACTGTTTAATTTCAGAAACTGCCCGTTCTCTTTCCGCATCTAAATCTTGAACCGCCGCTTCTTTAATCCGCTCCACTTCTTTAGCATTTTCCGCTAAAATCCGCTCTTTTGCTTTTTTCGCACTTTCTTGGGCTGAATTGCGGATATTCTCAATTTCTTTTTGGGCTTGGGCTAATTTCCGTTCTGCCTCTTTTAACTCAGCAGTGGCTTGTTGCGCTCGTTTTTCAGCATCAGTAATCTCTTCTTCAATTTGAGACCGACGCTGAGAAAGATTATCACCCAAAAATTTCCGACCAAAGTAGAATAAAACTGCGATAATAATCGCCAAATTAATTAAATTGGTCTCAAGAATATCAAAATTCAGTCCAAAGCCTTCCTCTGCAGCTTCGGTTGCGAGGAAGTAAGAAAACATCCCCATCATCTTTATCCTTTAATTTACATTGATCATTTGTTTTCATTGGAGGTTATTTCTAGCGTTTCACTAGATCTGTCCCCACTAATTTATCCAAAACTTGGTGGCTAAGGGTATCCACTTCCGATTCTAGGGACTGGAGAGCCTCTTTCTTTTGGGCTTCAATTTCAGCCGTTGCCTTTTCGCGTTGGGCTTGTACCTCTTGTTGAGCCTGAGCAATATTTTTGGACGCTTCTTCTTGAGCCTCCGCTTGGGCTTGGGCGATGATCTCTTGCGACTCTCGCCGTGCGTCTTTTAATTGCTCTTCAAACTTTTGCGCCAGTTCTTCCGACTTTTTCGCATTTTCCTTGGCTTCATTAAGGTTTTTGCGAATATAGTCATCCCGTTCATCTAGCACACGAGTTAAAGGCTTATAGAATAAGACATTCAAGAGGGCCACCAACACCAAAAATTGCACTGCCATTAAAGGGAGAGTGGCATCAAAATCAAACAATCCCCCTTCTTTTGTCGTTTCTACCGCTTCCGCCGCCAGTAAAATCATCCAGTTTGTCATTTCTTCAGATGGTGATTGTTATGTACGCTTATGTCCACAAAAATGAGGATGGGAGCACCCCACCCTCACCACTTTTAAACCTTACGCGAAGGGGTTGGCAAACAGTAAGACGAGTGCAACCACAAGCCCGTAAATTGTTAACGCTTCCATAAACGCTAAGGAAAGGAGTAACGTTCCACGAATTTTGCCTTCGGCTTCAGGTTGACGCGCAATTCCTTCTAAAGCCTGACCCGAAGCGTTTCCTTGTCCTAAGCCAGGGCCAATTGCCGCTAAACCAACAGCGAGCGCAGCAGCAATAACAGAAGCAGCAGCAGTTAAAGAATCCATAATTTTTTTCCTCGTTAATGATTTTGATTTTGGTGTACGCAAATGGAAATCCGTCAAAACGGATACTAACAGCATGGTCATGAAATGGCAAATTAAGCAAGTAATCTGTGACCAAGTTTTTTCTTATTCTTCCTCACCATGTTCTAGAGACTCACCAATGTAAGCCCCAGCCAGGGTGGCGAAAATCAACGCCTGAATGGCACTGGTAAAGAGTCCCAAGGCCATTATGGGTAAGGGAACAAATAGCGGCACTAATAGTAGGAATACCGCAACGACTAACTCGTCCGCAAGAATATTACCAAAAAGTCGGAAACTAAGGGAGAGCGGTTTGGTAAACTCTTCCAGAATATTGATAGGTAATAGAATGGGAGTTGGTTCAATGTACTTTTTAAAGTAGCCAATTCCCCGCTTACTAATCCCCGCATAAAAGTAGGCGAGAGAGGTTAATAACGCCAGAGCAACCGTGGTATTAATATCATTGGTAGGAGCGGCTAATTCACTCTGTGGAATTTCAATCACTTTCCAAGGAAAGAGCGCACCCGACCAATTGGAAACAAAGATAAATAAAAACAAAGTTCCGATAAACGGTACCCACGGGCGATATTCTTTCTCACCGATTTGCGTTTTCGCAATGTCGCGAATGAAGTCGAGGGCGTATTCGAGGAAGTTTTGCAAGCCACCGGGAACGCGCTGTAAATTACGAGTTCCCAGTAAGCTAAACAGTAACAATAGGGCAATCACAAACCAAGAGGTTAGAAAGACTTGGCCGTGAATGGTGTAGTTACCGATTTCCCAGTAGAAGTGTTCCCCAACTTCTAATTCGGCGAGGGGAAAAGTAGGGGTGATTGTAATTGCATCTAACAAGGTTGTCATGGAGCAAATTTCCCCGTGGTTCATCAAACAGTAAGTTTACGCCCTTATTTCCCCTGTGGGAAAAGGGTGGTTTGCACCACGTAAACAATAATCCCCGCTTTGTAAGTCATAAATCCCAAAAATACAGGCAGAATGGCTAGA
>CAZTXK010000175.1:3562-5461 GCA_964617275.1 uncultured Dactylococcopsis sp.
ATTTTCATACATGACTCAAACCACGATCGCGCCTGAGTTTTGTGCTATGCAACTCAAGATATTAGCCGATACCACTCGCTTAAAAATCCTAGAAGCCCTGATGAACTCCCCAAGGCACGTTAATGAGATTAATAACCAACTAAAGATCGAGCAAAGTTTACTCTCTCATCACTTAAAAGTCTTACGGGAGGTGGGGTTAGTGGAATCGCAACGAGATGGCAAAGCAGTTCTTTATTCCTTATCCGCCACCATTAAACCCTTGCCATCAGGAAAAGCTATTGATTTAGGCTGCTGTCAACTATGTTTTGGAGACTGTTAATGCCACTCAAACCGATTGCTTGTGGAATTGCTGTGATGGGGTTAGTCGCTTGTGGCACTAATGATTCCATCACCCTAACTGGATCCAGTACGGTTGCCCCTGTCGCCTCGGAAATTGCCAAACGCTATGAAGATGCTAACCCAGACGTGCGAGTGAATGTCCAGACAGGCGGTTCTTCTCAAGGCATTGCTGATGCGCGTTCTGGCGTTGCCGATATTGGCATGGCTTCCCGTTCCCTTGTCGAAGAGGAATCGGATTTAACCGCCCACACTATCGCCCAAGATGGCATCACCGTTATTGTTAATGCAGAAAATTCGGTTACTTCTCTTAGTAAAGACGAAATTATCGACATCTATACGGGAGAAATTGAAAACTGGGAAGAAGTCGGCGGGGAGAATGCACCGATTACAGTTGTCAACAAAGCTGATGGTCGCGCGACTTTAGAAGTCTTCTTGGATTACCTAGATTTATCTAGCCAAGACATAGTTGCAGATCAAATTATTGGGGATAACGAACAGGGAATTCAAGCCGTTGCTGGTAATTCTAGCGCGATCGCGTATGTTTCTATTGGGACAGCTGAATTTCATAGCGACGATGGCACACCCATTTCCCTAGTCGCCCTTAATGGCATTGAACCGTCTTCCGAAGCCGTTAGTCAAGGAGAATTTCCCATTTCCCGTCCCCTCAATTTAGTAACCAAGGGTGAACCCACTGGCTTAAGCCAAGATTTTATT
Organism: uncultured Dactylococcopsis sp.; assembly: GCA_964617275.1. Taxonomy (GTDB): domain Bacteria; phylum Cyanobacteriota; class Cyanobacteriia; order Cyanobacteriales; family Rubidibacteraceae; genus Halothece. Next base: position 4,616 of record CAZTXK010000175.1, read on the forward strand.
ACGTTTGCTCAATCCTCACAAGTCCATGACACAATTCAAGAGCAGTTTTTTGTTCCCGTTGAAAACTGAAGCAATATTTCTCTGGTTACTGCGTCTAATGACGCTTGTTTCTGGGGGAATTGTTGTCTTAATTATCGGTTTTTTACTTTGGGAAGCGTTTCCCGTTCTTAAAGAAATAGGAATCGTTCCCTTTTTTACCGATGAAAGTTGGCATCCCAGTGGCAGTAACTATAATCTGGTTCCGATGATCTTGGGAACAGTGTTAACCAGTTTGGGGGCAATTGTTTTAGCCACACCGGCGGGAATTTTATCGGCGATTTTCTCTCACTATTATGCTCCCAATGTCATCGCGATGCTTTATCGGCGTTTAATTGAGCTTTTAGCAGGGATTCCCTCAGTGGTTTATGGATTTTGGGGATTAGTGGTGTTAGTTCCCCTGATTAATCAGTTACATCCTCCCGGTGCGAGTCTCCTTGCTGGAATTTTAATTCTGAGTTTAATGATTTTGCCCACAGTAACCTTAGTGGCAAGTTCCAGTTTTGCCAGTGTTCCTGCTAGTTATTTCCAAAGTGCCAGAGCGTTGGGGTTAGGGCAATGGGCAATTGTCTGGGGAGTGGTGTTACCGACTAGCAAGTCGGGATTAATAGCAGGAGTCGTATTAGCCACTGGACGCGCTTTAGGAGAAACAATGGCGGTTTTGATGGTGTGTGGCAATGTGGTGCAAGTTCCCGAGAATCTTTTTTCCCCGGTACGAACCTTAACGGCAAATATGGCTCTAGAAATGGGTTATGCCACAGCAAACCATCGTTCGGCGTTATTTGTCAGTGGCTTAATGTTGATGGCGGT
>CAZTXK010000176.1:0-5446 GCA_964617275.1 uncultured Dactylococcopsis sp.
ACAAACCGAGAGTAAAACCCGATCCCAGATTTGACGAAATTACGTCATTACAGGTATCATAATAATCCAACGGCGGAATTCTATTCCTTGGTTATAGGCAAAGCTCGCAATTGTGATTCTATCCTTATTAGTCTTCTAAACTAACAGCATTTTGATTTAACCCGTCGTATGTATTTTTATGGCAAAGAAAAACTTTTAAGGAAAAGGGGTTGACAGTATCAGTAAATTCTGTAATAGAAAGAAAAAGCTGAGAAGGCGATAATACCTAAAACTAGATCAGCATTAGTTAGTGAGAGTAATATGAACATATTTGCCAGCTCAGAAACCTCTCTAGAGGAAGTTTTTCGCCAGATTGGGAATAATGGAAGACCCCCTGTTGTCGAAAATTTTGACCGTGGGAAGACTATTTTCTTTCCCGGTGATCCTGCAGAGAGGGTGTACTTTTTATTAACGGGCGCAGTAAAACTCTCTCGGGTTTATGAAACGGGAGAAGAAATTACCGTTGCTCTGTTACGGGAAAATAGCGTTTTTGGCGTTTTATCCCTCATTACCGGTCAACATTCAGATCGGTTTTATCATGCGGTGGCGTTTACCCCTGTACAATTATTATCAGCACCGATTGACCAAGCCGAAATTGCCTTTCAGGAAAATGCTCAATTAACCCGACTGATGTTACAAGGACTCTCCTCTCGGATTTTGCAAACGGAGATGATGATCGAAACCCTCGCCCATCGTGATATGGGATCGCGCTTGGTCAGTTTTTTACTGATTTTATGTCGGGATTTTGGGACACCTTCCGAGCAAGGAGTTCAGATTGATCTCAAGCTTTCTCATCAGGCGATCGCGGAAGCCATTGGCTCAACTCGGGTTACCGTTACTCGTCTATTGGGAGAATTACGAGACGAAGAAATGATTTCCATTACTAAGAAAAGAATTACGGTTCATAACCCAGTATTGCTTAGTCAGCAGTTCGCTTAATCCTTTGCCATTATGATGACCAGTGCGCTTGTATTAATTGCAGCGATTTTACTGTTAGGAGGCTTGCTGGCTGCACTGGGAGACTATCTAGGCACGAAAGTCGGAAAAGCAAGGTTGCGGGTTTTTAAGCTGCGTCCTCGCCAAACGGCAACTCTGGTTACGGTTTTAACGGGGACGATGATCGCTGCCAGTACCCTGGGGATTTTATTTGCCACCAGCGGCTCTTTACGGAAAGGAATTTTTCGGCTTGATGAATATCTGAATCGCTTACAACAAGCTCGGGATGATTTATCCGCGGCGATTCAAGCTCGGGAAAAAGTGGAAAAGGAATTAGCCGCTGCAGAGGAAAAGCAAGCGGAAGCCCAGCAAGAATTAGATGCGATTAATCGGAAATTTCAATCGGCTCAAAATCAGTTAGATGCAGTTTCCCAAGAAGTCACGCAGTTAAATAAACAGTTATCCCAATTAAAGCAAGAACGAGAAAAGTTATTAGAACAACGAGACAAGTTAGAAGCACAAATTGAAGCCAGAGACGAAAAGTTAGCAACCCAGCAAGAACAGTTACAGATAACAGAAAACAAATTGGAAGAGTTGGAGAAGCAAAAAAGCCAACTCCAAGCTGAAATTAAAAAACAAGATAACAAAATTGCCAAGTTAGATCAGGAAATTGAGACTAAAGATGAAGTGCTTCAATTTCAACAAAAAGAAGTCAAAGGCTTAGAAGAAGAAATTAGTAGCTTACAAAAAGAAATTCAAGCCCTTGAACAGTATTATGATAATTTCCAAGCCCTACGACAAGGAAATGTCTCGTTAGTGAAAGGGGAAGTTTTAGCGTTTAATGTGGTACAAATTGGCGAAGATGATTCAATCGAAAAAGTGATTAATGAAATGTTGAGACAGGCGAATCGTCGCGCCATTAAAACCACTCAACCCGGTAATGAAAAGTTCCAAGAACAGATTATTATGATTACGAATCAGCAGATTGAGCGTTTAAAGGAAGTTTTAAAAACTGGGGATGAGTATGTGGTGCAAATTGTTTCGGCGGGGAATTATTTAAGTGGGGAAAAACAAATTCGTGTGTTTGCAGATGTGGTTCGTAATCAGACGGTTTTTGAAGCAGGAGAAGTGATTGCATCTCTATCTTTAAATCCCCAAGATGTCAAAGAAGGAAAATTATCAGAAAGGATTGATCTTTTACTCGCTTCGTCTCGTTTTCGAGCGCGTCAATCTGGGATTGTAGGGCAAGTGACTGTGGGAGAAAACTATTTAGATATTGTTGATTTTATGGACGATTTAGCCGCTTTAAATAAGCCCTATGATCAAATCCAAGCCATTGCGAAAAAACCATCGAGTAATGCTGGCCCCTTGGAGTTACAATTAAAGGTTAAGCAGGGTGAGGATGTGATTTTAACCAATTAATCAGCAATGGTATTACTAGGATTTGATCCCGGTCGGGATAAGTGTGGGTTAGCGTTAGTGGGAGGTGATGGAGAGATTATTCTTCGGGAAGTGGTAAATTCTCAAAGGGCGATTCTTACTATCAAGAAATGGTGTCAGACTTATACTGTGGAACAGATAATTATGGGAGATAAAACCACCTCGAAACAGTGGCGAGATGATCTCCAAAAAGAACTCCCGAATTTTTCGATTGTAATGGTGGATGAGAGTAATAGTACCTTAGAAGCACGAGAACGCTATTGGGAGTTATCTCCTCCGCAAGGGTTAATGCGTTTCGTTCCAAAAGGAATGCGCGTTCCTCCTTGTCCAGTTGATGATGTTGTTGCGGTTATCTTGGTGGAGCGATTTCAGAATTAATTATGCTTCGCTCCACAGAGTTTTAAACCGTTGCTTGTTGGGAAAAGGTGGGAAAATAGGGCTGGTGTAAACAGATTAATTGCGCGATCGTTTTTTTCAGTTGAAAGCGATTGATAATGGCATCGACAAAGCCATGTTGCAGTAAATATTCTGAGGTTTGGAAGCCTTCAGGAAGTTTTTCCCGTAAGGTTTGCTCAATCACTCGTTTTCCTGCAAACCCAATGGTTGCTTTCGGTTCAGCGAGAGTAACATCTCCTAGCATGGCAAAACTTGCAGTTACCCCCCCAGTAGTGGGATGAGTCAAAATGGGAATATAGAGTAATCCCGCTTCTCGGTGACGTTGAAGCGCCCCTGAAATTTTTGCCATTTGCATCAAACTGAGCATTCCTTCCTGCATTCTTGCTCCCCCAGAGGCACAAACAATGACAAGGGGAAAGGCTTGTTCGGTGGCATATTCGACGAGGCGACAGAGTTTTTCTCCCACCACTGATCCCATGCTTCCTCCCATAAAGCGGAAGTCCATCACACCTAAAGCAATGGGCAGTCCATCAATTAGTCCCACTCCTGTTTGCACGCCGTCGGTGAGGTTGGTTTTATCTTGAGCTTCTTTGAGCCGATCGCTGTAGGCTTTTCGATCATGAAACCCTAAGGGATCTGTAGGCTGTAATTCCTCATTTAAGGCTTGCCAGGTATTAGGATCAATTAACTGCCGAAGGCGCTCCTCACTATCAACGCGGAGATGATGATTACAGGAACTACAGACAAAATGATTGGCTTGTAAGTCTTTCGTGTAGGAAAGTACACCACAGGCTTCACACTTTGTCCATAAGCCGTCAGCAATTTCTCGCTCCGGGGTGGGTTTGTGGGCTGGTTCTGATTTTCGACGATTCGCAAACCAGTCAAATAAGGACATAAATAATTGTGTTTGTGATTGGTTATTGAAATTTGGTATGACTATTATAATTGTGTAACTGCGCTTTTTCTAGATTCTTCTTCTCTAAAGGCACTTACCATATATACCTGATTCTGTCAATAGTGCTTAATGAAACGTTATATAGCGTTACAAAAATCCATGCGACAATGGGTCGGAAAAGCAAATAAGTTTTGTTAACTAAAGACGCAATTTCAGGGTTATCGCTTCCTCGAAGTGCTTAAAGACAGTAACTCCCTTTGGATTTTTGTTTTTAGTATCATACCTGAAACGGCGCAATCTCGTCAATAACTTACCTGATTTTTTTGAAATTAAGAAATGTAAATCTGAGCGTTTGATAGAAAAGTCTAATCATTCAAAGATGATCTAATCAGTATCCCTGATTTATGCTTGACAAAATAGCAATCGTTAGCTAATCAATATGCAGTGGTACAATGGTGAACTTTTAACCGCCGATACGATCGCGCTTTCTCAGACTGATCCCGGTTTACTTTATGGGGCGACAGTATTTACAACTTTGCGTGCTTATGGACAACATTTAGATCAATGGCAAGCTCACTGTCAGCGTCTGAACGACTCCTTAAAAACCTTTCATTGGCAACCGCCGAATTGGGAACAAGTGAGAGAGGGGGCAACCTTATTAGCGCGATCGTATTCTGTTATTCGGATTACCTTGTTTCCCGATGGTCGAGAATGGATTACCGGACGCTCTTTACCGCCAGACTTAAAACAGCGACAAGAACAGGGAATTACGGCTTGGCTCGCTGATGATAGCAGTTTCTCTCGGCATCTCCCTGAACATAAAACGGGAAATTATTTAGGAAGTTGGCTTGCCTTACAAAGAGCGAAGGAAAAAGGGGCGCAAGAAGCAATTTTAGTGGATGAAAGGGGGAATTGGTTAGAAACCAGTACAGGAAATTTATGGGGATGGAAAGATGGAATTTGGTGGACTCCTGTGGTGGATAAAGCATTATCAGGAATTGCGCGATCGCGCCTTCTCTTCTTTCTCCGACAGCAAAAGATTCCTGTACAAGAAACGGTTTGGACTCCAGATTTTGTTAAAAACTTAGAGGGGTTAGGGTATAGTAATTGTGTGGTGGAAGTTGTTCCCATTCATACGGTTATTTAGAGCAGTTACCAGTTACCAGTTACCAGTTACCAAATAACGAATAACGAATAACAAATAACCAATGACTAATAACTAAGAGCCATCTTCGCTTGTGTCAAAACCTAACGCTTCTTCTAATGTCAGTGGAGACTGTTCTGGAAACACCTTTAACGATAAACCAGTTTCTTTTTTCGCCTTACTTCTGGCTTGCTTATAAACAGAGTCTAAAGAGGCTTCTAAAAATTGTTTCAAGCTCGGACTAATTGCTAAAATATCGTTAATTTGCTCTTGGGCTTGTTCAATGGTGACTTCCCAACTTCTAGAGCGTTTCTGAGGTTGATATTGCCATTTTAAAATATGCCAAAGTAATAATTTTAGGCAATTTCTAAGCTCTCTTTGCTCTTGCTTGGTCAAGCCTTCTACCTCATTAATTAAATTATCTAAATCAATGTTTTCCCAGTCTTGTTGTCTTAATTGATTTGCCGTTTTTTTAACCCAAATTGCAAAATCTTGATCATAAAGTGTTTTACTCATCAGAGTTCCCCTTGTGTTATCTTGTTCGACGTTTTGAAAATCGGAACAATTTAGAGACAGCGATCGCGCTTATCAAACCA
>CAZTXK010000177.1:0-3712 GCA_964617275.1 uncultured Dactylococcopsis sp.
ACCCTCTGATTTTTCACTTCAGCAATCATGCCATGTCCAGAGACTTCTTGATAGTTTTGCAAACTCAACTCATCAATCGGCTTGCCATAAGTCTCACAAATCGATCGCGCGATCGGATGATTAGATTGGGATTCCACCGTTGCTGCCAACGAGAGTAATTCCGATTCACTGATTCCATTTTTAGAAATCATTTCTGTAACACGGAAGTTCCCTTTGGTGAGGGTTCCCGTTTTATCAAAGACAACAGTTTTGACTTGGGTTAAAGCATCTAAAAAGGTTGACCCTTTCACTAAAATGCCATTTTTCGCAGCATTTCCCACGCCCCCAAAGTAACCGAGAGGAATACTAATCACTAAACCACACGGACAAGAAATCACCAGTAAAATTAAAGCTCGATATGCCCACTCCTCTTGAGTTGCGCCACTGATTAATAAAGGCGGAATGATGGCAACTGCTAGAGATAACAAAACCACAATCGGCGTATAGTAACGAGCAAAAGTGGTGATAAATTTCTCGGTTTCTGCTTTTTTGCTGTTGGCGTTTTCGACTAAATCGAGAATTTTAGAAATAGAGGAGTCGGCAAAAGGTTTCGTCACCTTCACTGTCAACACGCCAGAACTGTTGATTGATCCCGCTAGTACGGTATCTCCTTCCTGTACGGTTTGGGGAATGGATTCGCCAGTCAGTGCGGAAGTATCGATTTGGGAGTTTCCAGCAATAATTTCGCCATCTAGGGGCACTTTTTCCCCGACTCTAACTATGACAGTATCCCCAACTTGCACTGTTTTAGGGGAAACGCTTTCTACACCTGTCTCAGTTTTAAGGTTAGCCGTGTCAGGACGAACTTCCAACACGGATTGAATAGAACGTCGAGATTGACCAACGGCGTAATCTTGGAATAATTCTCCCACTTGAAAAAACAGCATTACAGCTACTGCTTCGGGGAGTTTATGAAGCGCGATCGCGCTAATAGTCGCAACAGTCATTAAAAAGTTTTCATCAAACACCTTTCCTTTGAGGAGATTACGCCCTGCTGTGGTAACTACGGTCCAACCACTAATAACATAAGCGGGCAAAAATACCGCATACTCCGCAACTTGGTAAGGCGTGCTATGGAGAATTAAACCAAGGAAGAATAAGACAATGGAAATTGCCACGGGGGTTAATTCCCGTTTCCAGTTAAATTCTGTTGCACCGTGATCATGATCGCAGTGACCGCAATGTTGTCCCATTTCCAAACATCTGAACGATACTTCAGATATTAAAGGAAAAAAATCTAGATTGTCAATTCTGTAAGCCCTGAAAATCGATAGTGTGAAGATGAGAGCCTTTTTAATGGGATAGGAACGCGATCGCGCCATTGTTAATCAAAGATCGTCACCAAAACTGCCAGAATTTTCCGTTATTGTTTAAATAGGGGAATACCTATATTAAGAACTAGCAATGCCATCGCAATTACCTGCAGAATTTAATAATCAATCACCACCACCGCAACAGCACTATAGTGACAGCGCTTTAGGCCTAGTCGCGACCACTAGCTTTCCAGCCATTGTGGGAACTGCCGACATGATGCTGAAATCGGCGGAAGTGATTTTAGTGGGGTACGAAAAAATTGGCAGTGGTCATTGTACAGCGATTGTGAGAGGAAAAACGGCTGATGTGCGTTTAGCAGTGGATGAAGGGGCAAAAACTGCCGACCAGTTTGGACAGTTAATTGCAAAATTGGTGATTCCTCGCCCCATGCCAAATTTAGAAGCTGTCTTTCCCATTGGCACGCGGTTAGCCGAATTAGCCCAACAACAGCGCGGCTATTCTAATATGAGTAATCGCGCGATCGGGCTGTTAGAAACCCGAGGATTTCCCGCTATGGTTGCCGGGGCTGATGCCATGTTAAAAGCAGCCGAGGTGCAATTAACGGCTTATGAAACCATTGGCGCAGGGTTATGTACTGCTATTGTACGCGGTTCGGTGGCGAATGTTGCTATGGCAATTGAAGTGGGAATGCAGGAAGCGGAACGAGTGGGCGAACTCCATGCGGTAATGGTAATTCCACGCTTGATGGAAGACTTAGAACATACTCTTCCTGTTGCCGAAGCCATGCAAGAAGAAGAACCACAACAAGAAAGTCTATCTTTACCCGAGAAACAGAAAGAGGAAGAACGACAGCCCTTATCCTTACCTCAAAAAGAAGAAGAACCGGTGGAAGCAGAGACAAATTCAGAAACCCAGGAGGAAGAAGAACGCCCGTTAATCCAATTGCCAGAATTAGAGAAACTGGAAACGCGGGACCAAAATCAAGAACAACAGCAAGAACGTAAGCAAGCCCCGCCTCCAGAAGACAAAGATAATAATGAGAAGAACTCAACCGACACCAACAGCTGATCCTTGATACACATTTTCCACAACTTTGGCTAACCGTTGCATGGCAGTAGCGATTTCCTCATTCGTAGCAGTTAAGCTAATGCGGATACATTGGTGTTTATGTTGCCATTCTTCTTTTAATCCGGGGAAGAAGGTGCTACCCGGAACCACAATCACATCTTGTTTTTTCAGTTCCTGATACAAATCCCAATCTGATAACGGTAAATCTTTTAACCATAGCCAAGAGAAAATTGCCCCCTCACCGCGATGGAGAAACCAAGGAATGGTTTTGGGCATATAAGCATCAAGGGTTTCTTCGAGAACCGCAAACTTACTTTGATAGTGAGGACGGATGACATTTTCGGCAATATGTCCCAGTTTACCCGACGCGATCGCGCGAGCCGCAATCGCCTGTCCATACCGTGGGGAATGAATACATAAATTGGTCTGGAATGATTCTAAAACCTCAATTAATTCTGGTTCGCCAATCGCTACGCCAATTCGTTCTCCGGGGAGTCCCGCTTTAGAAAGACTTAAGCAATGTAACAAATTATCATCAAACTGAGGAGTCATTTCCGTAAAATCCAACGCAGGATAAGGAGGAGAATAAGCCGCATCGAGAATCACCGGAACGTTACTCGGTTTCGCTAACTCAGTAATTTTAATTAATTCTTCATCAGAGATCACATTGCCAGTGGGATTACAAGGACGAGAGAGAATCACACACCCAGTTTGTTCATTAATCGCCAGTTGGTTAAAATCAGGGCGATATTTGAAACGATGAGCATTTTCATCAATATCAAGGGTGGGCTTATAAGCCCGCAGCGCCTCCTTAAATAAACTAACGCCTCCATACCCCGTATATTCGGGACTAAGGGGGAGAACAATTTCCTTGAGAGAGCCATCCTCAGCATAACCGCCAAAAGCATTCGCCGCATAGAAATAAAGTGCTTGCGAACCAGGGGTAATTAAAATATTGCGATCGGTGAGATTTAAGCCATAGCGCTGGTTAAAATCATTTACAATTGCCTCAATTAAAGGGGCATAGCCTTGGGAAGAGCCATAACGACAGACCACCTCACCGTATTCGGAACTGGCTAATAATTCCTCGGTACAATCCCGCCATAATTTTTCCACTTCCGGAATAATTACAGGGTTGCCTGCGCTAAGATTAATAAATTCCCTTTCGCCTGCTTGACGGAGGGTTTCAATAATATCTTTCATAATGGCACGCACGCCGGTTAGTTGAGACATCTGCGTACCAAAGTGGGAAAGGTTATAATCCATTGCTTTCTGTGTCATTTATAATGCTATTGTATTCAACCTGTTTCGACTATCCTAGCCTGAACCC
>CAZTXK010000177.1:3812-5437 GCA_964617275.1 uncultured Dactylococcopsis sp.
GGCACCCAAAATGCCTCAGACATTTTAATTTCAGGGCTAGAAAAACTCGAATATCGGGGATATGACTCGGCAGGCATTGCCACTATCTTTGAAGACGAATTACACTGCACTCGCGCCAAAGGAAAACTGCACAATCTTCGCTCCAAAGTTGAACAAAACCATCAACCCGCACAAATTGGCATTGGGCATACCCGTTGGGCAACTCATGGCAAGCCGGAAGAACATAATGCCCATCCTCACCTTGATATGGCAAGACGAGTGGCGGTAGTGCAAAATGGCATCATTGAAAATTATCGGGAACTGCGAGAGGAATTAAAAACCCAAGGACATCAGTTCATTTCTGATACCGACACTGAAGTCATCCCTCACCTAATTGCAGAACTTTTAACTCAAACTCAAGACAGTGATTCGCCCCTATTAGAAGCTGTCCAAAAAGCCATACAACGCTTAAAGGGGGCTTACGCGATCGCTGTTATTTGTGCTGATTATCCCGATGAAATGATCGTTGCCCGCGAACAAGCCCCACTGGTGATTGGATTTGGACAAGGAGAATTTTTCTGTGCTTCCGATACTCCCGCTTTAATTCCCCATACCCGTGCTGTTTTACCCTTAGACAATGGCGAAATGGCAAAATTAACTCCCTTAGGCGTGGAGATTTATAACGAAAGCGGCGATCGCGTTAAGAAAACTCCCCGTACCCTCGACTGGAATCCCATCGCTGTGGAAAAACAAGGCTTTCGACACTTCATGCTTAAAGAAATTTACGAGCAGCCGGGGGTTGTCCGCACCTGCCTAGAAGCCTATCTCGATCAAGACTGGCACGCTGGTCAAAATTCCCAATCTTCACCGATTCACCTTAACCTCTCTCCTAGCCTCACCGAAAACTTAGAACATATTCAAATTCTTGCCTGTGGTACGAGTTGGCACGCCGCTTTAGTGGGGAAATATCTCCTAGAACAACTCGTCGGTATTCCCACCACTGTCCAATACGCCTCCGAATTTCGGTATGCGCCCACTCCCATCACTGCAAATACCCTCACCATTGGGGTAACTCAGTCGGGAGAAACCGCCGACACCCTCGCCGCCTTAGACTTAGAAAAACGCCGTCGGGAAAACTTAGAAGAGAAATTTAAAGCTCACTTATTAGGCATTACCAACCGCCCTGAAAGCACCCTTGGACAAATGGTCGATGAAATCATTGATACTCATGCGGGAATAGAAATTGGAGTGGCTGCCACCAAAACCTTTATCGCCCAACTCATTGGCTTCTATTGTTTATCCTTGGATTTAGCCTATCAACGGAAAACCCTTTCTGAAGAAAGACTTGAGGAAATTCTGGATAACTTGCGCTATCTCCCCGCCCAAATCGAGTTAATTTTAGAAAGCCAAGAACGCTATATTGAAGAACTCGCCCACGAATTTATTGAAACCCAAGACTTTATTTTTGTGGGACGCGGCATTAACTTTCCCATTGCCTTAGAAGGGGCTTTGAAATTAAAAGAAATCAGCTATATCCACGCTGAAGGCTATCCTGCCGGCGAAATGAAACATGGCCCCATTGCGCTTTTAGATAGTAAAGTTCCTGTCGTCTCCATTGCCATGCCCGGCTGTGTTTACGAGAAAGT
>CAZTXK010000178.1:0-5371 GCA_964617275.1 uncultured Dactylococcopsis sp.
TGGTAAAACCTCAGCCTTCCAAGCTGATGATGCGGGTTCGATTCCCGCTGCCCGCTTTTTCAAAGAAAAAATCCTCTGGGTTAACTCTTAATGGGGTTTGGGCTTTTTCTCGGAAAATAATTAGAGTGATTATAATCACTTTCTTAACGGTTTTAGTGATTTTAGTCACTTCAAGGCTCGGTAGTTCAGAGCCTCCTGCTAATTTTCCTGATCCGAAGCCCCATCCTTTACCGTCGGCTCTAGCAAAGTGGGAAGTTAAACCAGAAGTCGGGAACTATTTTTCGGAGGTCAAAGAAAGTCCTTTGGGTTATTTGGTTTGGTCGCAGTTTCCGATTCAGGTTTATCTAGATTTGTCGGGTTCTAAAGGGAAGGAACAAAAATGGGTGGAGGCGGTGGAAACAGCGATCGCTGAATGGAAGGAGTATCTTTCTCTAACACGAGTTGACGATCGCGCTACTGCTGATATTATCATTGCGCGATCGCGCCCTCCTCTCAATACCCAACGCAACCCAGAAACTGGTAACTTAGAATTCTCTCGCGCCCGCACTGCCCGTACCCGTTACGAGTTTGACCTAAAAAACTCCCGTCTTATCCATCGGATGTTTATCGAAATCAGCCCTGATCAGCCTCAAAAACGTATCTTAGCCACAGCCAGACATGAAATGGGTCATGCCTTAGGAATTTGGGGACACAGTGACAACAAAAATGATGCCTTGTATTTCTCTCATGTTCGGGACTCCCCTGAAATTTCCCCGCGTGATGTTAATACCCTGAAAAAAATTTATCAACAGCCCACTCGTTTAGGGTGGAAAATTCACCCATCATAAAGACGACGCGACTTCTCTAGAATCTTGTCTAAACGGTGTTTGATACATATAATGTATGCATGGGCTTTGAGTACGATCCCAAAAAAGCACAAATGAATTGGCAAAAACATGGTGTTTCCTTAAGAGGCTAAGGCTTATGAGGGATGAATATGATTTTTCTAAAGGGAAGCGTGGTTCTGCCATTTCATCAAAAGGAAAAACACGCATTACTATCTATTTGGATGACGAAATATTGGAAGCTTTCCGAGAACGTGCGGAAGCTAAAGGCGTGGGTTATCAGACATTGATTAATGAGGCTTTGAAAAGTCATCTTGAAAATCCGCCGGACCAACCTCTTACCGAAAGTGACCTTCGTCGAGTTCTGCGGGAAGAGTTGGTCAATGGAACTAGGGATTAACTTCCCGTTCTCCTCATTTTAGAACAAAATCGTTAACTCGTTTCCTATTGTTCTTCAGGCAAAAAAATGCTAATGATGAAAATAAAGACTGTTTCTAGACATTGTCATGGGCGTAACTCGCTATCTCCATACTGCTATTCTTGTTTCTGATGTGGAAAAAGCTGAATCTTTCTACTCGCAAATTCTCGAATTACCGAAGACAGAACGATCGCTGAAATTTCCGGGCGTTTGGTATCAGTTAGGAGATTATCAAATTCATCTGATTGAAGATCAAAATTGGACAGCAACTGAGGTGAATGAAAAGTGGGGACGTAATCCGCATTTAGCACTAGCTGTGAGTGATCTAGAGGAAATGAAAACACGCCTCAAAAATAATGGTTATCCGTTCCAAGAAAGTTCTTCTGGGCGGGCGGCCTTATTTACGAAAGACCCTGATGGCAATATTATTGAGTTAAACCAACAATGAGAGTTGTTGCTTATTGCTATTATGATCCCCTTCTGGATTTGCCACCACAGGAATTTGACTGGGGAAGACAGGTAGATCAGGTTTATTGCGATTATGGGGAAAGACAGGAATGGGAACGGTTACTGGCTGATGCAGCAAGTACGCCGCCTGAAACAATTTTAGTGAAAAGTTGGGGCGATTTAGGAGAGAGTTTAGAAGAAATTGAAAGCGCGATCGCGCAGTTAGAATCCTTAACCAGTGATGTCATTATTCTAGAAGGTCAAGGGACAAATCAGAGAGAATTATTACAGCTAGTTGCTTCTCTTAATCGAGAAAAACGCAGTCAGCAACTCAAACGAGGACACGCCAAAAATCGCTTAAAAGCCCATCCCCCGCCCGGAAAAGCCCCTTATGGCTATCGTCGTGGAAAAGATCGGTATATTATTGATCGCAGCACTGCGCCAGTTGTTAAAGACTTCTTTGAACATTTCCAGCTTTATGGATCCTTACGGGGTGCTGTGCGATATTTAGAACGGCGGTATGGCAAAAAAATTTCTGTTGCAACCGGTCGCCGTTGGCTGAGTAACCCTGTCTATCGGGGAGATATGGGCTATAAAAATGGCGAGGTTATTCCTAATACTCATATTCCCCTTTTAAGTCGAGACGAAGCCGCCCAAATTGATCGCTTATTACGTCGTAATCGTCAATTACCAGCGAGAAGTGCCAGTGCACCGCGTTCCCTTGCAGGGTTAGTGGTTTGTCAAAACTGTCAATGTCGGTTACACATTACCCAAGTTACCAGTCGGGGGAAAAAGCGGGAATATCTCTATTTACGCCCCCAGAAGTGTCCTCATTCTCCCGGATGTAAAGCAATTCCCTATCAGGATGTCTTTAATTGTACCCTAGATCGCATTTGTGAGGACTTACCGCAAGCTGTGGCGCAAATGCACTCAGAAGAGGGGGAAGGAGAGAAAGCTAAGTTAAAGGGCAAAATTCAAGAGTTACAGGGGATTTTGAATCAAGTGTCGCAATTGGAAACTCATGGCATTTTAGATACGGAAACCGCCCAACTGCGACGTTATAAACTTCGCACGGAGATTGCTAAGTATCAGGAAAAGATCGCGCAATGTCCTCCAGAAAATCTTAGCGCGATCGCGCAAACTGTATCTTTACGGCAATTTTGGCTCGATTTATCGGAATCAGAAAGGCGATTTTACTTTCGGGAATTTATTCAACGAATTGAAATTTCCTATAAAACTCGCACAGAATGGGACTTAAATTTGATATTTTTTATCTAATTGATTTTCTTTAAGGCAACCAATTTTCATCTAATATTTGATCTAAAGACGCGATTGGTTCATTGGGAAAAGTATTCTTAGGAAGTTGAGAATGTTTAGAAGCCAGCTTACAACCATCTTGATAGCATGGTCTCAATTTATTTTCTAGATGTGTTTTTAAGCTGGGACTATCTTCTAATTGTCTAATAATTTGAAGTCGAAAACTGGTTATTTCTCGTTCCCAATGTCCACGATTTCGTTCTTTTTCTAATTGCCAGTATTTCAAGAGTAATAAATGTTCAAATAGTTTAATTAATAAACTTTCTATCTTTCTTTTCTCTCTTTTGCTCAAATCTAGAATCTCATCAATTAAGTTGGGGTAATCTAAGGAATCTAAATCTCTTTGTTTTAGCTTTTCTACTGTTTCCAAGAGCCAGAGAGAATAATCACGATCATAGAGTTTATTTTGTTCTTCTTGTAATTGATTAACCATTTTTTGCGGTATCCTGTTCAAATAACCGTTCTTGTAATTCTCCCTTAATTCGATTTAAAATTGACTCTTCATCTAAAGAATCAAGGATATTTTTAACCACTGATTTCGGGCTATCTAAGCCCCATGAAGCCCCATTGGCAAGATAGGTATTGCTAACATGACCAATGGCATAAGAAGACACCCCGGCAACTCCCGCTTGAGTAATCGCAACGGAAACATAAGGAACAAAAGAAGCGCCACCGGTGACGGGTGCCGATAAGCCTAAAATTCCTTTGAGAGAACTTAATCCTAAGCTAGTTAAAACGTCACTGGCACTAATTCCCCCCATACTAATGGCAATTTTCTGTAAAAGCGCGATCGCGGCATTTTGGGTCATGGGAATCCCATAGAGACGAGACAGGGCAAGAATCATTGCCACATCGACTACTGCCCCTGTAAATAAGTCTAATACAGTGACCGGATTTAGCGCGACAGCAACCCCCTTTGTCAGGGAGGCTTTCCAAATTAATTCTTCTGCCGCTTCTGAGCGAATTTCTAATTTCCGTTGTAAAATCTGATCATTAACCTCGTCAGCATAAAGCATGGTGTTGAGAGCAACCAGGGACTTCCCTTCCCGATAGAGAATTTCGAGGATTTTCCGCTTTAATTCTAGCACTTGCGGCGTTCCCTGCTGTGTTTTTACCCCCATACTCCCATCTTTACGGCGGATTCCTCGTTTTTCTAACGGAGAGGCTGCCACCATTACTACTTCTTCCGGGGTAAGTAATTCCTTAACGCGATCGCTGCAGATCGTCTGATAAATGGCAGCGCGATCGGCTTCCGGATACTGATCAATTTTATTAAACACCAACAGCATGGGTTTTCCCACTTCCCGTAACCGAGACAAAGCCTTATATTCAACTTTCGTGATATCCCCAGCAACAATAAATAGAATTAGATCCGCCTGTTTGGCAATTTGATGCGCCATCAACTCCCGAGTTTCTCCATCTACCTCATCAATCCCAGGGGTATCCACTAACTGAATTTGAGACTGTTGATGACTGGGTAAAGACACCCGTAAAATATCTTGATCACTATTGCCTAAACTCTCTTCTGTTAACTCCCAATTTGCACTTCCTACCGTCCGTGTGACCCCATGTAAGGGGCCAGTTTGAAACACATTTTCCCCTAACAGAGCATTTAAAACCGAAGACTTGCCTCTCCCTACCATGCCAAAGGCTGCAATCTGCACCACCGACTGATCCAGCTTATCCAACATTGCTGTGAGATAGTTAATCTCCGCTTCTAAACCGGACTGTTCCTCTGGGCTAAGATTAATATTCTGTACAATGTTTCTTAGGGAATCTTGGGCTTGTTTATAGTTAATTTCGGCGGTAATTTCTTCAAAGCTAAAAATTACGTCTTCTAACTCGTCCCTTGCTTCGTTTTTAGAGTTAATTGGCTCAGAATCAGATTTAGTCACCGATGATCTACCATAATGCACTGCTAATTAATGAATAACAAATAACACCGCCAGTTGTACAAATTTGCTAGGGTAATTTTTTAAAGACTATTCAAAAAGGATAAACGGTGAGTGTGCCGAAAACAACAGCTTATGTCCGGATTATTCGCCAATCGTTACGAGAGGGAAAAATGGAAGGAGAAGTTACGGCTGGCAGTTATCAATGGTGGTTTCAATGGCAATTTCGGCAAGATCGTTTAATTGTGCAACCCTCTCTAGGAAAAGCGTTAATTATTGAACCCCTAGGGCGTTTTTTAGAGCGATGTGACTATCAACTTGAACCAGGAGGAGACTATGAATTTACAATCCGAGCTAAGTTATAGCGCTACGCGCTGGGCAACAGGCAATAGGCAATAGGCAATAGATCTACAGGAAACTGTGACTATATTTCATGATTAAGAAGTGTCCCAACTTGAAAGCGTACTGCTATA
>CAZTXK010000179.1:0-5293 GCA_964617275.1 uncultured Dactylococcopsis sp.
CTTGTTTTGGCTATTCTATCACCTCTTTTTGGGAAGCTGAGTCCAAAGACGAACCGCCAATTCAAAAACTGTACACTCGATAAAGTTAGGATGGTCATAAATTGATCCTGAGGATTCAGCCAACAGATGAGAAAATACACTAGTGAAAGAACACTACCTGAGTGTCAATAATGGTTAATACAACTTATCCCATTCCAACTGAAAGCCTCAATTCTCAAGCTAACCAAATTGATCAAGAACGAGTCATCGCTGCCTTTGATATTGGCACGAATTCCATTCACATGGTAATTGTGAAGATTGATCCCTCTCTTCCTGCGTTTAATATTGTTGCCCGAGAAAAAGATACGGTCAGACTCGGCGATCGCGATCCCAAAACCGGTTACTTAACCCTAGAAGCAATGGAACGGGCAATGTCAACTTTACAACGGGGTCAAGAATTAGCCCGTAGTTTTGACGCAGAAGAAATTGTTGCCGTTGCTACCAGTGCAGTGCGAGAAGCTCCCAATGGTCGCGACTTTATTAAAACCGTTCGCCAAGAGCTGGGATTAACCATCAGTCTTATTTCTGGGCAAGAAGAAGCCCGACGTATCTACTTAGGGGTACTCTCAGCGATGGAGTTTCATGAAAAGCCTCATGTCATTATTGATATTGGTGGCGGCTCCACGGAATTAATTTTAGGGAATGGACAAGAACCTCGCTCTTTGAGTAGCACCAAAGTGGGGGCAGTGCGTCTGGCTCAGGAGTATATTACCACTGATCCCATTAGTAAGAAGGAATTGGAATTTTTACGCGCTTATATTCGGGGCAGTATGGAACGCCCAGTAGAAGAATTCAAAGCACAACTAACCCCAGAGGAAACCATTAGTTTAGTGGGAACCTCGGGAACGATTGAATGTTTGGCAACGCTTCATGCCAAGGAAAAATTAAATACCAATCCTAATCCGCTACAGGGATATGGTTTTACGACAAAAGAGTTAGAAGATATTGTCAAATTATTAGCCTCTTTAGATGTTAAAAAACGTGCCGACTTACCCGGAATGTCAGGGCGACGTGCTGAAATTATTATCCCAGGCGCCCTAATTTTATTAGAAACCATGAAAATGCTAGAAGTTGATAGCATTACGATTTGTGAACGGGCGTTACGAGAAGGGGTGATTGTTAATTGGATGTTGAACCATGGCTTAATTGAAGATCGCCTGCGGTATCAAAGTTCAGTGCGCGATCGCAGTGTTATTTATATTGCTCAAAAGTATCAAGTTGATCTCAATTATAGTCAGCAAGTTGCTAATTTTGCCCTTAGTATTTTTGATCAAACCCAAGGAGAATTACATCATTGGGGGAGTCGAGAACGAGAACTCTTATGGGTAGCGGCGATTCTTCATAATTGCGGCTTTTATATTAGTCATGCCGCGCATCATAAGCATTCTTATTATTTAATTCGTCACGCTGAATTATTAGGATTTACGGAAAATGAGTTAGAAATTATTGCTAATATTGCCCGCTACCATCGCAAAAGTAAGCCTAAGAAAAAACATGAGAATTACCAAAATCTTCCTGATAAGACCGCTCGTAAATTAGTGAGTGAAGTCAGTGCCATTTTACGGTTGGCTGTTGCCCTTGATCGCCGTCAGATTGGGGCTATCAGTTCGGTATATTGTCACTACAAGCAAGAAGAAAAAGAATTATACCTTGAGTTACTTCCCAAAGATAAAAATGATGACTGCGCCTTAGAAGTTTGGAACTTAGAACACAAGAAAGTTATTTTTGAAAATGAATATGGCGTGAAAGTTATTCCTTATCTATCCCTCTAAGCCATAAAACCAAATAATGAGAAAAGGAGTGATAATTCCCTGAATTAAACTCAACGGTGCGCCAAAACGAGTAAAATCTCGAAACCGATAGCCTCCTGGGCTGTAAACCATGGTGTTGGTTTGGTAGCCAATGGGAGTCATAAAGCTATTAGATGCGGCAAAGGTAACCGTAAACATAATGGCAAACGGGTTTAAAGCAAGGGATTCTGCTACTTTGGCAGCAATGGGGATCATTAAAATAACAGATGCATTATTAGATAAAATTTCCGTTAGGATGGTCGTGGCAAAGTAGAAAAATACTAATACCCAAAACCCCGAGAAATTATTACCGATCAAAAGAAGTTGATCCGCTAGCCATGCTGTTGCTCCTGAATTTTCCATGGCAATTCCCATGGGAATTAATCCCGCTAAAAGAAAGATGACATCCCAACGAATTGCCCCATAAATTTCTCCTGGTTTTAAACAACCTGTCAATACCATGAGGGCAACCCCAGCTAAAGCACTGACTAAAATGGGCATAATATTAAAAGCAGCAGTGATAATAACTCCGACAATAATTGCCACTGCGATTGGTGCTTTATCTTCTCTTAATCCTTCCCGACTACTTTGTTCTATGACTAATAATTCTCTAGTCGTTTGAAAGCCAGCTAAACTTTCTCTTGGCCCCTGAACTAATAATAAATCCCCAAAACGAAGGGGAACTTGCCCTAGCCGATCACGCAATACTTCTTCTCCTCGCCGAATCGCTAAAACAGTTGAATTATAGCGTTGACGAAAGCGTAATTCTTTTAAATTTGATCCCACTAAACGAGAATTAGAGAGAATTAATATTTCTGCAATTCCTTCTTCATTATCTGTTAATTGTGAGGCAATATTCTCATCTTGAAATTTAACATCAGGCAGAATATCTAATCCTTTTTCTTCTCGAATTCGTAATAATTCTTCTTTGGATCCTCGAACTAATAAAATATCCCCAGCAGCTAAAACTTTATCTCCTAAAGGTTGAGAAAAATGAACTCCATCCCGAATAATTTCTAAAACATCAATATCAAACTTGCGTTGCACTTCACTAGAACGTAAGGTTTGTTTAATTAAATTAGAACGAGGAGAAACAACTAACTCACTTACATAATCTTTCAATTGGTAATTGTTTTCATAAGATCCATTATTAGTCGGATTGCGATTGGGAAGAAGCCATGCTGAGGCGAAGGTAAGATAAATTAGACCAACAATAAATTTAATTAATCCCACCTCTGTAAATTGAAATAATCCAAAAGATCCATAACCAAGTTTCTCGGAGATGCTACTGGCTAAAAGATTGGTTGAAGTTCCAATTAAAGTAATTGTTCCTCCTAAAATTGTCGCAAAGGAAAGAGGCATTAGCATTCTAGAAACGGGGATTTTACGCTTTTTACACCAGTTTTCAATTAAGGGAATAAAGATAGCAACGACAGCAGTATTATTAATAACTGCCGTAATACTCCCGGCTAGTCCTCCCATGACAAAAGTCTGTTGCTGATTGTTTTTTCCTCCCCATTTTAGTAACCACTCTCCCACAATTTGAATCGCTCCAGTCCGAGAAATACCGGCACTTAAAATAAACATTGCCATTACGGTAATGGTTGCCGGATTACTAAATCCAGAAATTCCTTCTTCAGGAGTCACTAACCCAAACACCATCAGTAAAATGGCAACAACTAAAGCGGTAAAATCAACAGGAAACCACTCGGTAGCAAAACAAATTAAAGCTAAAACTAGAATACATAGGGTTAGCGCGATAGACATATAATTAGTGATTAGTATTTCCTTGAGGCGAACAGTTAAGCGCGATCAAGAGCCCGATATTGAATTGCCTCCGCAATGTGAGAGGATTGAATGGTTTCTTCTTCTGCCAAATCAGCGATCGTGCGAGCAACTTTCAAAATCCGATCCATCGCCCTCGCAGACAGCCCTAACTTCCGAATCGCATTTTCCAACAAAGTGCGACTGGTATCATCCAGTTGGCAATATTTTCGTAACTGCTGGCTTTGCATTTGTGCATTGTGACTAATTTTATCTTCTTTTTCAAAGCGATGACCCGCCATTTCCCTAGCACGAATAACTCTTTTTCTGACCACTTCTGAGGGTTCTCCTGTTCCCTGTTTAGTCATTTCTTCTGGCTTTAAACGATTGACACTGACTTGTAAATCAATGCGATCCATCAACGGACCCGATAATTTTGCCCAATACTTTTGTCTCACATAAGGAGAACAAGTACAAGCCTGAATTGGGTCGCCATAATAGCCACAAGGACAAGGATTGGTACTGGCAATTAAGGTAAATCCTGCCGGAAAAGTAACCGATTGACGAGTCCGAGAAACGCTAACATATCCATCTTCAAGAGGCTGACGGAGAAATTCCAAAACATTACGCTTAAACTCTGTCAATTCATCCATGTAGAGAATCCCCTTATGGGCCAGAGAAATTTCTCCAGGACGCGGAAAACTGCCTCCTCCGACTAAAGCCGGCCCTGATGCGGAATGGTGAGGACTCCGAAAAGGTCTTTCCCTAACCAGTGATCCTCGATGCTTTAAAAACCCTGCAACAGAATACACTTGTGAAACTTCTAAGGCTTCTGCAAAAGACAGTGGCGGTAAAATCCCCGGTAAGCGTTTAGCCAGCATGGTTTTGCCACTTCCCGGTGGCCCCACTAAAATTAAATTATGCCCCCCAGAAGCCGCAATTTCGAGGGCGCGACGAGCATGGGCTTGTCCTTTGACATCCTTTAAGTCAGCAGTTGCAGGGTTTGCCTTGGCAAGTTCTTGTTTGGCATCTAATTCAAACGGTTGATACTTTTCAGGTTGATTGAGAAATTGAGCCACTTCCGAGAGATGTTTAAACCCATAAACTGGTAACCCTTCTACTACCGCTGCTTCCTTAGCATTATCATGGGGAACGACAATTCCCGCCATCCCAATTTTTTTCGCTGTCGCCGCGATCGGTAAAACCCCGGAAATTGGTCTTAAACTGCCATCTAGAGAGACTTCTCCTAAAAATAAGTGATCTCCCAATAAGCTCCCATCTACTTGTTCTGAAGCAGCTAAAATTCCAACACTAATCGGTAAATCAAAACTTGGCCCCTCTTTCCGTAAATCAGCAGGGGTAAGATTAATCACAATTTTCCGCATGGGAAAAGCAAACCCCGAATTTTTCAGCGCCGCTTTGACCCTTTCCCGTGACTCTTGCACTGCTGTATCAGGAAGTCCGACAACAACAATTCCGGGTAGCCCTCCCGAAACATCAACTTCTGCCCCAACTTTGACCGCATCTATCCCAACAATAGTGGCACTCCAAATCCTAGCAAGCATCTTTATTTCCTCAAGTCTTTTTGCCAGTATAATGCGGTTTGCGGATAAGAGAAGTTTAAAAAAAACAAACCCCCAATAAGGGGGTAAAAAAGAACCTGGCACCGAGCTATTTTCCCAGACAGTTACCCGTCAAGT
>CAZTXK010000180.1:0-5214 GCA_964617275.1 uncultured Dactylococcopsis sp.
TTGCCCGCCTTTGCCGAAAATTTCATGCTTCTCTCTCTCGTTATCAGAAACAATGGATTTTTATCAGCCTTGATTTGATCCTTTTCGTTTTTAGCATGGCATTTGCTTTTGCGGCTCGCTTTGAAACCTTAGCGGTAGGTTCTCTATTCTTAGAATATTTACTGATTATCCTGATTACTCTATCAGTAAAAATAGTTAGTTTAATTGGTCTGGGAATGTATCGCCCAATTTTGCGGTATCTCGGGTTGGAGCTTTTGTATAAAGGAGTCCGCGCGATCGCGCTGAGTTATGCCATTATCATTGTGATCGGCTTTTTTGCTCAATTAGAACAACTCCCTCGTACAGTGTTCATTATTGATGCTCTTTTAAGCCTCTTTTTAATGGTGGGAATTCGCTTAACGATCCGCTGGTCTCTCTACAGTGCCAATTCTCCCCTCTTTGTGGGAGAAGTTCCCCCAAAAGCGATTATTTATGGGGCTGGCAGTGCTGGAACCGAATTGGCTCAAGCCCTGTGCAACCAAAAAACTTATTCCGTTGTCGCCTTTGTCGATGACAATCCCGAATTACAAAAACAGCAAATTAATGGCATTACCGTTTACCCTCCTAATAGACTACCCAAATTAGTCAGACATCATAAAGTTAAAACGATTTTGCTTGCCATGCCCTCTGTCGAAGGGGAAGTGAAGCAAACCATCCTTAACGATTTAAAAAGACTCCCTGTAACCGTTAAAACGGTGCCAGGATTAGGAGAAATAATCAATGGCAATGTTCCCCTTAGTCAACTCCGACAGATTGATGTGACCGATTTACTAGGGCGACAAGAAGTACCTCCTATTTTAGAATTAATTAGCACCAATATTACGGGAAAAGCTGTTCTTGTGACTGGGGCGGGTGGTTCAATTGGATCAGAACTTTGCCGCCAAATTATTCAGCAAAATCCACGCGTATTAGTTCTCTTTGAACGTAATGAATATGCTCTTTATAACATTGATCAGGAATTGGAAGAAATGGTTTCTCAGGTAATGTGTGTCCCTTGTTTAGGGTCAGTTACCGACGAAAATCATTTTCGGAACATTATCCAAGATTATGGAATTGAAACCATTTATCATGCGGCTGCTTATAAGCACGTTCCGCTAGTACAATATAATCCTGCTCAGGGGATTATCAATAATGTTTATGGCACTTTGGTTACCGCCAAGACGGCTAGAGACTGCGGAGTCAAGAATTTTGTTTTGATTTCAACCGATAAAGCCGTTCGCCCGACTAACATTATGGGCGCAACCAAGCGTATCGGGGAATTAATCCTGCAAGCCTTTGCTCAAAATAATCCCGGAAAAACCGCTTTCGTAATGGTTCGATTTGGGAATGTTCTCGATAGCAATGGTTCGGTTGTTCCTAGATTCCGTAAACAAATCGCTGAGCGCAAACCAATTACAGTGACTCATCGCGATATTACTCGCTACTTTATGTCTATTCCTGAAGCTGCCCGTTTAGTTATTCAAGCAGGGGCTTTAGGAACAGGAGGAGAAGTCTTTTTGTTAGATATGGGCGAACCGATTAAAATTTATGATTTAGCGTTACAAATGATTAAATTAAGTGGTTTAGAAGTGGGGAAAGATATTGAGTTAAAAATTACAGGGTTACGCCCTGGAGAAAAACTCTATGAAGAATTATTGATTGATGAAAATACATCAATTCCCACCCGTCATCCCAAAATTTATGCCGCCAAAGAACAGATGATTAGTTGGTGTCAGTTAGAAAACCCTCTCTATTCTCTTTTGGAAGCAGCGCGAAAAGAGGATCAAGAAACAATAATGAAGCTCCTATATTTCTTAGTTCCTGAGTTTCAGCAAGAGAAGAAAGCGCAAGCATTAGGAGTTAAAAATAAGTGATATTAAAGATGTTGCGTTTAAGTGGAATTGCCTTATTTTGTTCTCTGTTACTAATTAGTTGCTCCTCTTCTGATCAGTCGGTTGCGGAGTCAGAAACCCGATCAAGTGAATCACAGGGTCAAAAATTACCGATTACAGCGCAAGTGGAAATCAGTGGAGAAATCATAGAACTCGAAGTCACTCGCACCGCAGAAGAACAAGCAATGGGCTTGATGTATCGGGAAAAACTCGCTGCCAACCGAGGAATGTTGTTTCCTTTAGAGCCGCCTCGAAAGCCTCAGTTTTGGATGAAAAATGTGGAAATTCCCCTTGATATGATTTTTCTGTACGAGGGAGAAGTTCGCGCGATCGCGCAAGATGTTCCCCCCTGCACTGAAACCCCTTGTCCCACTTATGGCCCCGATACCATTATCGATCAAGTAATTGAACTGCGAGCCGGACGAGCTGAGGAATTAGAATTAGAAGTTGGTGATTCGGTAACCGTGGAATACAAATAACCCAGAATGTGGCAAAAAATTAAACAACAATTTCCCACCCTCAATCGGACCACTTGGATTTTAGCGTTTGGACGATTGCTCTCTAGTATTGGCACAGGATTCGTCTTATTTTATGCCTCAATTTTCTTCGTTAACCAAGTGGGATTATCCGCGACACTGGTAGGAATTGGTATCGGAAGCGGTCAAGTTGCCGGGGTTCTTGGTCGCTTTTTTGGCGGCGTTTTTACTGATAATAAATCTTGGGGAAGACGACGGACGTTATTACTTTCGGCGGCGGTTTCTGTCCTCGCTGATATCGTTTTAGCCTTAACTTATAATTTTCCCACTCTCTTGGCTGGCAATTTATTAATGGGATTTGGGGTGGGACTTTATTGGCCAGCGACCGAAGCCGTTATTGCGGATATTACTGGGCCAGAAGATCGCAATGAAGCCTTTGCCGTGACTCGGGTTGCTGATAGTTTAGGGCTAGGGGTGGGAGTTATTCTCGGGGGATTAATTATTAGCACTGCTGGCAATTATCGCATCTTATTTGTCGCTGATGGCATTTCCTTTTTAGTCTTCTTTGCTGTTATTTATTTTGCGATCGCTGAAAGCTATAATTTTGAAGAAGGAACAGGTCAGAGAAATCTATTTCAAGGTTGGGGAATTGCCCTGCGCGATCGCGCTTTTGTTATATTTCTCGGCATTAATATTCTCTTCACTAGCTATATCGCGAAAGTACAAAGTACCCTTCCCCTCTATCTCCGTAACTATCCCCAAGAAGAACTAGGATTTTCTCCCGAAATCATCAGCGCCCTTTTCACCTGGCATATCACCTTAGCTGCCATCATGCAGTTACCCATGGCGAGGTTTTTAAACCGCTTTCGACGCGCCCAAGCCCTCACCTTTTCCTTCTCGCTTTGGCTCATTGGTTTTGGGTTAGTATGGGTGACAGGAGTAACCCAAAATGCCCCTTTAGTCATTGCCATTATCACCCTTGGAATTTTAGGGTTAGGCATGAACAGTTACACCCCTGCAGCGTCATCTCTGGTGGCTGATATTGCACCAGCTTCCATGAGGGGAATTTATCTTTCTCTAAATTCTCAATGTTGGGCAGTCGGTTTCTTAATTGGGCCGCCGATGGGGGGCTGGGCTTTAGATCAAAGCCGCATCATCACTGATAGTTATTGGCTAGTGGTGGCTTTAACGACTCTCATCGGAATATTACTGTTGCGCTATCTCAATCAACTATTGAAGCAATGAAACATCTGATTTCCTTTTTCCTTGTTGTGGTTTTAATTACACTCAGTAGCTGTCAACAGGTTGATTCCGAAGACAATAATCCCCCTACGACTGGGAGTGAACCTGGGGCAAGTTTAGAAGCCTATGACTTAACTGCTGACAACTGGCAAATCTTAGAAGGAAAAAGTCTTAAACTATCGGTTCCCGCAAGTTATCGCGGTGGAAACCCGAACCTTGATTTGACTGAAATGGAATCCACCTTAGAGCAAGTTAATGGAGATTATAGTCAACGCTTACAAGCGGTGCAACAAAATCTCGACGAAATTGCTTTAATTGCGTTTGATACCCAATTTTTTGAAGCTGATACTCTCACCAATGTTAATGTAGTTCAATATCCTTTAGAGGAGGAAATAAGCCTTGATAAGTATGTTTCTCAAGCAGTTGGGGAATTAGAAGCCACTCACACCATTGAAGAACAAGAAATGGTCAATCGCAATGGAACTTCTATGGGACGAATTTTAACCGCGATTACCACCGAGGAAGGGATAAAAATGAAGCAACTGTTTTATTTCCACTCCCAAGGAGAAACCATCTGGATTACCACTTATACAACTCCCAGTCGTGAATTTGACCAACGAGTGAACAACTTTGAAAAAAGCATCGCTAGCCTAGAAATTGAAGCCGTCGAATAATCATTAAAAATTGTGGAACTCAAACAAGTTATCATCGCCTATAAAGCCGGTGAACCCCAAAGCAAAGCCTGGGCGGAAAAATATTCTCAAGCCTTAGAAAAGCGCAATTGTAAAGTTCTCATGGGGCCAAGCGGCTTTAAAGATAATCCCTATCCCGTTTTTTTATCCTCTGTAAATAATCAAATTGACCTTGCCATTGTTTTGGGGGGAGATGGAACAGCATTAGCGGCTGCCCGAGAACTAGCCCTAGAAGCCCCCTTAATTCTTGCAGTTAATGTGGGCGGACATTTGGGTTTTCTCACTGAACCCTTTGAACTCTGTCAAGATATTGAAGCCACTCTAGATCGGTTAGAATCTGATCTTTATGCGATTCAACGGCGGATGATGTTACAAGCGCAAGTGTTGGAGGGAGGGCGCATTAAACCTGAACCCATGAGCGATCGCTTTTTTTGCTTAAATGAAATGTGTGTGAAACCGGCAAGTATTGATCGGATGCCCACTTCCATTCTAGAAATGGAGGTAGATGGGGAAGTGGTGGATCAATTTCAAGGGGATGGCTTAATTGTCTCCACTCCTACTGGTTCAACTTGCTACACCGCCTCTGCTAATGGCCCCATTGTGCATCCTGGAATGGAAGCGATGGTGGTTACCCCCATTTGTCCCCTTAGTCTCTCTAGTCGCCCTTTAGTCATCCCACCGGGTTCTGTGGTCAATGTTTGGCCGCTGGGAGAACAAGAACCCGTCACCAAACTCTGGACAGATGGATCACTAGGAACGACCATTTGGCCCGGACAGCGCGTTTCCGTGACGATGGCAAATTGCTTGGCAAAGTTTATTATCCTACGCGAGGAACATTCCTTCTACCATACCCTGCGTGAGAAACTATCTTGGGCGGGAACACGCATTCACTAC
>CAZTXK010000181.1:0-5212 GCA_964617275.1 uncultured Dactylococcopsis sp.
AATTTGACTAATTTATTAGGAAATCTTGCTCTATACCAATTTTCTCCTTCTGTCCATTTATCATTAAAAAAATTCAGTTCGCGACAATCAGGACTCCAAACATCAGGATGACGGATTAAGTGTTCATAAAGAGAGGTTGTTCCTGCTTTTTGCGCCCCTACAATGAGACAATCAGGTAGGACTCCAATTTCTCCCCAATTATGTTTGATACGATAAGGAAGTCTTTTTTCCTCCCATAATTGCTTTGTCCGTTTCAGCCAAGATTTTTCTGTTATCATACTAGCTTGATTCAAACTAACAAACCCCCATTTTTTCTTTTAGTCTCTGACAAAAGGCTTGATCTGTTAAATAACTATCTTTCATTTCCAGAATATTGGTTCGCATCTCCTGAATTTTCTCGGGTTTTAGGCTCATGATTTCTTCTAGGGTAGCTAGCCAATTTTGATTTTTCACCGCTAAACAATTGTAGCCTGCTTTTAAATCTAAATCATAAAGTTCTAACTCCTCTTCATGCAAGACAGGAATACTCCCCAATACTAAGGCTTCTACTAGGCGGTGGGTGAGTCGGCTATATCCAGGCGGACAAAGGGTAAAATCGGAATCAAGAAGGCATTGAAGATATTGTTTTGGCGCGACTCCTCTTTTTTCTCCTGGGGTGTCGCCGTATTCAATCCAAAGAATGTTAGCGTGATCGGTTTCAAGATCGGGATCAGTGGTAACTGCAAGGTTTTGATTGTCCAGTTGCTGTTTAATTTCTTGGATGATTTGGGTGCGCCATGCTGGATTACGATTGCCAATAAAGTTAAATTTATATTTGCGACTTGCTTCTGGTTGCCATTGAAAGGAAAATAACTGTTGGTAAAGGTCTGAGTTTTCTAAGAAGTTGGAATGAACATCAATGCCAATCAACTCTCGCTGCGCGATCGCGCTGTAGAAATCAAGAGGATAAAATCCATCCATTAAAAATACTTTCTCTAGTTTTAAGGAGAGGGGAAATAATTTAGTAAACTCTTTAATTTGATGAAAAATATTTTTGGGGTAACTGCTTTTCCCAATTCCTGAATATAGCCCTAAATGCTTAGATTGTTTCGCACATTGCATT
Source organism: uncultured Dactylococcopsis sp. (assembly GCA_964617275.1). Classification (GTDB taxonomy): domain Bacteria; phylum Cyanobacteriota; class Cyanobacteriia; order Cyanobacteriales; family Rubidibacteraceae; genus Halothece. The sequence continues at coordinate 1,103 of CAZTXK010000181.1, forward strand.
AAACCTTCTTTTGAAGCAGGAGTGGGCAACCCCATTAGGTATAACCAATCTAATTGAATCTCTTTTACTTCATGAAGAATTTGTACTTGATCAAGTTTTTGCAATTTATCATAATAAAAAGCATGACCGCGATATTCTACTTCTTGCTTGGGTTTAGTAAAGATAATCACTTGACAATCTTCTCCTGCACACGATCGCGCGATCGTATAGGCAAGACATTCTACTTTTGGTGACCAGATTCCTAACTTAGTGACCATTAAAATTTATCGCTTTCAATCAGTTTTTTTACTCTTGTTCTAATTTTCCTAAAGTGATCAGGCTTTTTAAATCTTCGATAGCACTGGGTAAATATCGATCAATAATCTCTCTTACTTCTTGGATTTCTTCTTGAGTTGCGCCTCCTATTGAAAGGGAATCCCCCCTAGCCCCCCTTTGAAAGGGGGGAATTACTTGAGGGCTTCTAAAAACCCTTGTTTGACTAATTGCTTAATTCCCTCCCCATACAGTTTATGTCGAATTGCGCCCACATAATGACGGGCGGGAGACCCATTAATTCCCCCTTCTAAATGCACATCGTATTCTTTCGGTAGTAATTCTACGCCAAAGCGAGAACTACATAGGGCATAGAGAGTTTGTTCAATGCGCCAAAAATGACCGACAATATCTGGTAAGCTCAAAAATTCTTCAATCCAATCAAGATTCATGGAAGTTTGGTGAATCACTCCTAACCCTGAATTAAAGCGAGGAATAACCTCAAATCCCATTTTCTCTTTTACGACTTCTGGATCAATGGTGTAGGCAGTTCCAACGTCAGCATTAACGGAATTTTTTTCATAATCAGGATTTTCTAAACGATTGAGTAATTCTGTCGGTTCGCTAAAAAAGAGGATATCGCTATCAAAGAGAAACATCCTTTCGCTGTCGAGATAAGCCCTAAAATCAAAGACTTTTGGCGAGAGATGATTATTTTTCCGAAACTCTAAACAACGGGGATAGGGTTTGAGTGTGGCTAACATTTCCTCATCGGCTTGTTGACGAGAAATGACTCTTGCATGGGGAAAATGTTGTTGTAGCGTGGCAAGTTGTTCTGAGTTTAAACTGGTGTCACCATGAATACACAGGGCATAATTGCGACCAGAATAATAATAAAGAGATTTTAATCCCCAAATTAGATTTAACCAATCGTTTGCTGAGGTTAAAACATGAATTTCACAAGTTTTATCTGCGGTATTGGTAATTGGGGGAGTGTCTAGAATTTTTGGGCGAACGCGATCGCGATAATGAGCAACTTCTAAGCCATGCCCATATTTCTGTTTAAATTTTAAGTAGAGAGAACCAAGAGACATAAGCAAATTTATGCAGTAGATGATTTAAGAATTCCCATTTTCCGTAAAACATTTTTAATGCGGCTGCCCGTTTTCCAGAACCAAGGATAAAATTCTCGCCAATTGCGTTTCATTTTCCTTTCCCAAACTTCACGCTGCCAAGGAAAGGTATTATCCTCAACATCATCAGGAAGTACAGAGGTAAACAATTGATCCCAGTTTTCGCCGTAATGTTTACGGAAGTATTTGGCAGCAAAATCTCGGGCGCGACGATTATACTCATGGCGGGAAATTTTTGTCACCACGCCATAGGTGCTTCCACTTTGATCATGGTAAAGATGGGCAATGTCAGAATAGGCAAGAAACCAGCCTGCTTTATACATTTTGTAGGCAAATTCGGTGCTTGCGCCTTGGGCATAATGGAATTTAGGGCTACAATAACCCACCTGGCGATAAGCCGTTCCCCTAACTAACATGGCAAGTCCATGAATCGTAGAAACTTTATGCCACCGTCTTCCGGGTTTAGGATGACAGCCTTTATAGTCTTTTGCTTCGGGTTCTCCAGGCCCGATCGCTGCCATGTTTGGGGCTTCTTGCATTGCTTCCCACAGTAATTTTAAGGTGTCTTGTCCTTGAGGAAAGGTAATATCATTGACGACAAACCAGTAGTAGTCATAAGCGGGCTTTTCTTGGTGAGCAAATTTTAACCCCTGATTAAAAGCATAATATCTGCCCTTATAACCGCGATCGCGAAAATAATGCGTGGCATAGCGCGATCGTTTTTCGGGGTGGCTTCCTGCTTCTACGACAAATAAGGAAGTGTCTAATCCTTCTCCCATGTCTTTCACTTGTTCTACCACTTGATCCGTAATATCAGGGCGATCGCGATTCATAACAATAATAGCAACCGTTTCAGGCATGAGTGATTAACCTCCCGATGAGAATTTAAGTTGGTCGTGTCGATGACAAAGGGGCCAATAGTAGGGATCTTCTAAGCGTATGAGTTGATCTCCACTCAAGGGAATGGAGAAAGATTCAGAATTGGGTTCTAGACGCTTGAGATTAGACTCTTGGGGGAATGGTTTACCCATCATCCTAGCTGTAATTTCAGCAACAATTTGAACTCCATAGGAACTAATGGCAAGATCAGAACGTACCCAAACCGCGCGATCGCGCAGTGGAGTTCCGCTTAGGGTTTCCGCTAAAACTTCCGAATCATCAACAATGAGATCATAACCCCCATTTCCTAAAATTTGGTTAACGAGATCAGGCGTTTTAATCCCTAAAGAAAAGGGTCGCTTATTGAAGGCTTGACGGGAGGCTTGATCCTGAATTTGCTCCTCAGAAGTTGCCTGAGTCAGGTAATATTGCACCATGTCATCGGCAGCAATAATCCGATTGCCAAATACTTCTACCAACATGGGAAAACGTTTCAGTAGATATCTGACTCGTTGTTGGGCACTTGCTGTCACTAGAATAAATTCTACTCCTCGCTGCGCTAGCCATGCTAATCCCGAAAGCATTCCCGGTCGGAACATGACAATATGACGAGGATTTCGCAAAAAAGGATAAGCCCTGTGATCGGCGGTATCATAGTGAGTGCGACCCAAAACCCGTTTGAAGCGACCTTGCCAAGTTTTTCTCATTTTGGAATATTGATAAGCGGGATAGATTGCCTCATCTTGATATCCCTCCCCAATTTTCCAAAGTTCTGGAGAAGTGTAACTGTTGAGGAGTAAAGTGTCATCAAGATCAATTACCACTTGATAGAGAGGGAAAGTCTGAGCGTCTAACTGAGACAGCCAACTCACTTGCTGGCAGTAGGTTTGCCAAATTGCGCGATCGCGCTGTAGAGAAATGGGTTCCCAATTGATCCATTCATCAGGAGGGAGGATCGCGGTGGGATTTGCTCTGAGGGGCTTGAGAAATGTTTCCACTTATATTATTAATTATTTGATCCATTGATTGCCTTAAAAGAATTGGTTAGGCGTTTTTTAACGCTTCTAACTCGCCACTGCAACCGTCGAGATAGGGGAAATTGAAACTCAAAGTCAGGGTAAAGAGTAACAGGTTGTTTTGGCGCAGAGGGCAAACTTTTTACCACCTCACTTAAAACAGCATAGAGATGATATTCTTTTAAGATGCGCTGACGAGCCCGCGCGATCGCGGGGAGACCTTTTGACCAAGCATCGTCTTTAATCGCTGTTTCAATTTGCTGAATCGCTTTTTCGGGATGATTGGGATCAATAATGATTAAACTTTCTGGTTCAAAATAGTCCAGAATATTCGGTGCGCCCACATAAATCGGCATACACCAGCCTAAATAAGCATCAGCTAGCTTCTCACTCCAGTAATGGGGATGTTCACCATTTTCTAGGGTTAAGTGGTATTTATAAGGCGCGATCGCGTCCCATTTATCCTTAATCAGATTCACCCCTCTCCCAAACCGATGCAGGCGATCGCCAAAGTGTTCCTGCAAAATTTCCAAAATTTGGATGCGTTTTTTCTGTCCGGGAAGCCCTGATTTACCAGAGGTCACACTAGAAATTAAGTCTTTTTTCTCAGGAGGCTCTAGGGTTAAAAGCTCATTATAGTCTTTTTCTAAATGCCAGACTTGACCAAACTGCTGAAAGCGATGATTCCGATGACGAATGCGGGGATCAGGCGCAATGACTGTCCCAAACTGGTTGAGATAGGCTGGGGGAAACTCTAAAACATCAGGCGGTTCCCGAGTCACTAAAATTGTATTATTCGGCGGGCAATTAACCGTTTCCGCTTCAGTTAA
>CAZTXK010000182.1:0-1097 GCA_964617275.1 uncultured Dactylococcopsis sp.
TACTTTTTACAAATGAGATCATATTGCTATATTAGATAACGTTTCTATTATTACTTAACTGCGTTATGACCTTAACTGTTTTTAATAGCCTAACTCGTCAGCAAGAACCCTTTACCCCCCTGGAAGCGAATAAAATTCGGATGTACTGCTGTGGCATTACGGTATATGATTACTGTCATCTTGGTCATGGACGCACTTGTTTAATTTGGGACGTGGTGAGACGTTATCTGGAATGGCGAGGGTATGAGGTGCAGTATGTTCAGAATTTTACCGATATTGATGACAAAATTCTCAAACGCGCCCAAAACGAAGGCGTAACTATGGAGGAAATTTCCGAACGCTTCATTGCTGCCTATTTTGAAGATATGGAACGGTTGGGCATTAAAAAAGCCGATGCTTATCCTCGTGCTACCCACGCCCTTGATGGGATTCAGCGATTAGTTTCGCAACTAGAAAGTAAAGGCTATGCCTATCCTGCCAATGGGGATGTTTATTATTCGGTGCGTCAGTTCCCGGAATATGGCAAACTTTCGGGACGGAAATTAGAAGACTTAAAAGCTGGAGCAAGTGGGCGGTTAGAAGAAAGCGATCCTGATGCGGAGAAAAAGCGCGATCCCTTTGATTTTGCCCTCTGGAAGGCAGCTAAACCTGATGAACCCTCTTATGCCTCGCCTTGGGGAAACGGTCGCCCAGGTTGGCATATTGAATGCTCGGCAATGGTGAAACAGGAGTTAGGAGAAACCATTGATATTCATGTCGGCGGCGGTGACTTAATGTTTCCTCACCATGAAAACGAAATTGCTCAGTCAGAGGCGGCAAGCGGAAAGCCCTTAGCCCGTTATTGGCTACATAATGGCATGGTTAAGGTAGATGGGGAGAAAATGTCTAAGTCTTTGGGCAATTTTATTACCCTGCGTGACTTGTTGAATACGGTTGATCCCATTGTTGTTCGCTTGTTTATTCTCCAAGCCCACTATCGCAAACCCCTTGACTTTACCGACGAAGGATTAGAGGGGGCAAGAAATGGTTGGAATACCTTACGAGAAGGCTTAAGATTCAAAGAAAATTATGGCAAGCAACTGGGTTGGGAAGAACCC
>CAZTXK010000182.1:1197-5194 GCA_964617275.1 uncultured Dactylococcopsis sp.
CTTCCTCTCAATCACCAACATTAAGTGATGAGGAAGTACAGGCTCTAATTGAAAAACGGGTAGCTGCCCGCAAGGAGAAAAATTTTGCCGAGGCGGATCGCATTCGAGATGAGTTAACGGAAAAAGGGGTGGTTTTAATTGACCAACCTGGAGGAGAAACGCGTTGGTATTGGGAAACACATTAGTTATTGGTCATTGGTCATTGGTCATTGGTCATTAGTCATTGGTCATTGGTTATTGAGCGACAAACAACAAAGGACAAACAACAAGCAACGAATAACGAATAACGAATAACAAACAACAAACAACAAAGGACAATTGCTATACTCACTTAATGAGAGCTAAAGTTAACACCTATTGAGAGTAAAGAATGCAGCCGACTGACCCGAGCAAGTTTACGCAACAAGCCTGGGATGTAATTGTTGATTCACAAGAAGTTGCCCGTCGCTTCAAAAATCAAGAGTTAGAAGTAGAGCATGTCATGCTCACCCTATTCTCTACAGAAGGGGTTGCTAACCAAATTTTAGAATCTAAGAAAGTTGATGTCTCCCGTCTGCAACAACAGTTAGAAGTATTTACCAATCGCCAGCGCAAATCAATGCGGGTTGATGAACTTTATTTAGGGCGAGGGCTGGATGCACTGCTCGATCGCGCTGAGAAAGCCCGCAGCAGTTGGCAAGATGAAGCGATTAGTGTCGAACATCTCTTATTAGGGTTTGCCGAAGATGACCGTGTGGGGAGACGGTTATTACGCCCCTACAGTGTTGATCCGCAAGATATTGAGGCGGCAATTAAAGAATTTCGCGCTAATCGCCCCAAACAGGAAAAATCTGCTGGCGAAGAGGAAAAAGAGTCAGAGAAAGAAGAAGAACAAACGCCATTAGAAAAATATGGACGGGATTTAACCGAACAAGCCAGTGGCGGCAAATTAGACCCAGTTATTGGTCGCGATGAGGAAATTCGCCGTGTGGTGCAAGTTCTCTCCCGTCGCTCTAAAAATAATCCCGTTTTAATTGGGGAACCGGGTGTGGGAAAAACCGCGATCGCGGAAGGATTAGCCCAACGCATCGTCAATGGAGACGTTCCAGAATCTCTCAAAAATCGACAGTTAATTGCTCTCGATATGGGAAGCCTCATTGCTGGGGCAAAATATCGCGGGGAATTTGAAGATCGCTTGCGAAAAGTCTTGCGACAAGTAACCCACTCCGAAGGACAAACCGTTCTCTTTATTGATGAATTACAAACCGTGGTCGGTACTGGATCGGGTCAAGGCACAATGGATGCTGGCAACCTCTTAAAACCGATGCTAGCACGGGGAGAATTGCGCTGTATTGGGGCAACAACTCTGGATGAATACCGTAAGCATATTGAAAAAGATCCTGCCCTAGAACGGCGTTTTCAGCAGGTGTATGTCAAGCAACCTGATGTGGAAGCAACGGTGTCTATTTTACGTGGCTTAAAAGAACGTTATGAAGTCCATCATGGGGTAAAAATTAGTGACTCGGCATTAGTGGCAGCTGCAACCTTATCAGATCGCTATATTACGGATCGATTTCTTCCCGACAAAGCCATTGATTTAGTCGATGAAGCCGCCGCGAAATTGAAAATGGAGATTACTTCCAAACCGGCGGAATTAGAAAGCATCGATCGCCGCTTAATGCAGTTACAAATGGAAAAACTCTCCTTAGAAGGGGAAGACGAGTTAGCCAATGGTAATCCCAATTCCAGTGCCTACCAAGCAGCGAAAGAACGCTTGACCAAGATTGAGCAAGAAATGAAGGAACTGGAAGAAAGTCAGAAGGAATTATCCTCGAAATGGCAATCAGAAAAACAGATTTTAGAAGAGATTAATAATCTCAAAGAGGAAGAAGATCAACTGCGAGTGCAGGTAGAACAAGCCGAACGGGAATATGATCTCGAAAAAGCAGCGCAGTTGAAATATGGACAGTTAGAAGGCTTACAACGGCAACGGGAAACGAAAGAAAGCCAGTTACTCGAAATGCAGTCAGAAGGACGCGCCCTGCTGCGAGAACAGGTGTCTGACTCCGATATTGCCGAAATTGTGGCGAAATGGACCAGCATTCCCGTTAATCGCCTTTTAGAGTCCGAACGACAACGTTTATTAGGCTTAGAGGGTTATCTCCATGAACGGGTGATTGGACAAAAAGAAGCCGTTTCAGCAGTCGCAGCTGCCATTCGTCGCGCCCGTGCGGGAATGAAAGACCCCGCCCGTCCCATTGGATCATTCCTATTTATGGGCCCCACTGGTGTCGGTAAAACTGAACTTGCCCGCGCGATCGCGGAATTTCTCTTTGACAGCGAAGAATCCTTAATTCGCATTGATATGTCGGAATACATGGAGAAACATTCCGTATCACGACTCGTCGGCGCACCGCCGGGATATGTCGGCTACGAAGAAGGGGGGCAATTATCGGAACAAGTCCGCCGTCGTCCCTATTCCGTAATTCTCCTAGATGAAGTGGAAAAAGCCCACCCAGATATCTTTAATATTCTCTTACAAGTGTTAGATGATGGGCGCATTACTGACTCCCAAGGGCGCACAATTGATTTCCGCAATACGATTATTATCATGACCAGTAATATCGGCAGTGAGGATATTTTACAACTGACCGAAAAAGATTCTCAGTATGAAGAAATGCGGAAGAAAGTGTTAGAAGCCCTACGAAACCATTTCCGCCCTGAATTTCTCAACCGCATTGATGACTTAATTATCTTCCATGCCCTAAAACGAGAAGAATTACGCGAAATTATCACCATTCAACTGCGACGGTTAGAAGGTCTTTTATCCGAACAAAAACTGACGATCAAACTTACTGAAGCCGCTCAAAATTACTTAGTTGATATTGGCTATGATCCCGTTTATGGGGCGCGTCCTCTCAAGCGGGCAATTCAGCGAGAGTTAGAAAATCCCATTGCTACCAAAATTCTGGAAATGCAGTTTAGTGCCGGGGATACAATTGTCGTGGATTGCGTTGAAAATCACCTTGTTTTTAAAAGAGAAGAAGATGCGAAAACAGCCACTGTCGAAGTAATGTCTTCTTAGTTTCTTCAGAATGATTTTATTTAGGGGGCTGAAGAGGAATGTTATGTTGGTGAAGGAATATTCTATAGAGACTTTCTTAAAAGAAAAAATATGAGTTCTTCACAAGATAAGCAATCTAAAAAACCTTGGATATTAGTGGTGATTGGCTTGATTGTCGTCGCTTTTGTCGGAGTTTCTGTCTTACCATTTCTAGCTAATCGTGGGGGAGAACCACAAGCCAACAATCCCCAAAACCAGCAACAGCAACAAGAATTAGCCGATCAAGCAAGAGGCTATGAGGCTGTTTTAGAACGAGAACCTGAAAATGAAAATGCCTTGCAAGGGTTGTTAGAAATTCGTTTACAGCAAGGGGATATACAAGGGGCGATTTCTCCCTTAGAACAATTAGCAGACCTAAATCCAGACCAAGATGCTTATCGCATTCTCCTCGCCCAAGCCAAACAGCAAACCGGGGATGTCGAAGGGGCGGCTAGCGCTTATCGGACAATTTTAGATGAGCAACCCGGCGATCGGCGAGCGTTACAAGGATTAGTTGATTTATTTTTACAAGAAGGTCGCCCAGAAGCTGCCATTGGGGAATTACAAGAAACCCTAGAGTTAGCAGAAAATAATGAGATTGAGGTAGATACGACTTCCATTCAGCTACTCTTAGCACAGGTTTATACTCGTACCAATGACTTTGAGGGCGCGATCGCGCTTTATCAAAAATTAGCCGAAGCCGATCCCAATGATTTTCGCCCCATTTTAGGGCAAGCCCTGGTTAAACAAGAACAAGGGGAGGAAGAGGCAGCTAAACCCCTATACGAAGAAGCCTTTGCCCTCGCACCTGCTGAATATAAGGATCAAATCAAAGGGATGACTCCTCTATTGAATGATGAAAATGCTGAGTTACCCGAACAAGCGCCAGAAACCGACTTGCCAACCCAGCAGCCA
>CAZTXK010000183.1:0-1544 GCA_964617275.1 uncultured Dactylococcopsis sp.
ATGTTTTTCGTTTAATTTTAATTGTTGGAGGAAAAAGTCTTCTAGAGAAGCTCGGGCTAATTTGAGTTCTAATATTTCTGCATCCATTTGCGCGATCGCGCTTAAAAAGCTGTCCAAATTTCCCCCTGTAATGAGTTGACCATGCCAATAATTATCAGTAAAATCTAAATTAGAAATCCACGGTTCTAAATCCTCACGAGTTCCCCCTTTTCCAGCCACCTGATAAGTGTCTTTACTCCCTAATAATTCCTCTAATGATCCCGTACAAATAATTTCTCCTTGGGCTAAAATAGCAACGCGATCGCAGATTTGCTCAACATCTCCTAACACATGAGAATTAAAAAAGATCGTTTTTCCTTGTTCTTTCAGAGCTAAAATAATTTGACGAATTTGATATCGCCCAATGGGATCTAACCCTGACATAGGTTCGTCTAAAAACACCACTTCTGGATTATTGATTAACGCCTGCGCCATCCCAATGCGCTGTAACATCCCTTTAGAATACTGACGCAGTTGTTTTTTCTTAGCAGTTTTGCGATCAATTCCCACTGTGTCGATAAGTTGGGGAATGCGTTTTTTCTGTTCCGCACGAGAAATTTTGAACAGTCCTGCCGTATATTGGAGAAATTCCCAAGCCGTGAGATAATCGTAGAGATAGGGATTTTCTGGGAGATAGCCAATGCGTTGTTTAACCGCGCGATCGCCGATGGGTTTTCCTAATAATACTGCGCGTCCAGAACTAGCCCGAACAATTCCCAGTAATATCTTTAAGAGTGTAGTTTTTCCTGCACCATTGGGCCCTAATAAGCCAAAAGTTTCTCCCTCATAAACCGTTAGGGTACACCCTTTCAGCGATTCGACTTTCTGATTGAGCCAAAATCCTGTGCGATAAACTTTTTTCAAGTCCCAAGTTTGAACCACCCGAGTTTGTTCTTGATCTTCAACTGTAACGTTAGGTTTAGGGGTAACCGAGTCCATATTGATTTTTCTGTAATCACACTCCTTACTGTTTTATTATTCCCGATTTTCGGCAAATTTCGTCATTTCCAACATCCTAAGCCCTAAAATCGTTTTGTCATCTATCTTAAGATATAAAAAAATAATCGTAGTCAGATAATAATTTATATTTTTTTATATTTTTTTAAAAAGACTGTTTACAATAAACACTTTCATTAGTGCAAGCTATTTACAATATAAAACACAAAATGGAGATTTCCATGCTTGCGTAAAAAATTCGTTATGACTTATACATTTGACATTATTGGTGTTACCCCCATTGCAAGGTTTGTTCAGTTTCAACACCAATTTGCAAAAAAACCAGACCGCAGTAAAACTTATCTCGGAAGCTATGAGTGCTCTTTAGATGGTTTAATTAACGCCACAAAAATGATTCCTCATAAACCGAACTGGGATTGGGATCAAGTTTTAGAGGAAATTATTAACTTCTGGGTGCAATCAGAAGAATCGATCCAACATTGGAAAAAACAACTACACACAGTAAGAGAAGACAGTTTATTAGTCGCGCGTGTGGCAAACTCAGAAGC
>CAZTXK010000183.1:1644-3605 GCA_964617275.1 uncultured Dactylococcopsis sp.
TAAGATGAGATGCTTGGTGGGGATATTCAACTATCCCCTGTGTACCTAGCATACATAAAAGGAGAAAAGCCTTGGATTTATCAAAGATTCCCGCACAACCCGAAACTGGTTTAGTCAATATCCTCATTGAAATTGCTGGGGGTAGCAAAAACAAATATGAGTATGATAAAGACTTAAATGCGTTTGCCCTTGATCGCGTTTTATTCTCTTCTGTTAAATATCCTTATGATTATGGGTTTATTCCCAATACCCTCGCTGATGATGGCGATCCCCTCGATGGTATGGTCATTATGGATGAACCCACTTTCCCAGGGTGTGTAATTACCGCACGTCCCATTGGGATGTTAGAAATGATTGATGACGGCGATCGCGATGAGAAATTACTCTGTGTTCCCGAGGAAGATCCCCGTTTTAAAGAAGTAAAATCCCTGCAACAAGTCGCACCGCATCGTTTAGATGAAATCTCCGAGTTTTTCGCTACCTATAAGCGGTTAGAAAAGAAAGAAACGGAAATTCTAGGTTGGAAAGATGCCGATAGTGTGAAGGCGTTAGTAGAAAAATGTGTGAAAGCTGATCAATAATGGCTTCATAATTTTTCAACCTGTCTATCTTAGGAGGGGGACATTTGCAGTAATTCGTTTCTAAACTAGAGCTAACCTCTGATGTTTTCCCCTCCCATAACTGTAAAGGATTCCTTATTCTTGATTAACCGAAAGCCCAAACTTTCTCTTCCGATAACTTTACTCTTAGGATTGCTATTGCCAGTTCTAAGCAGTTGTGGGGAAACGGTTTCTCCCTCTGTCGATGCTCAACCCGAAGCAAGTCAAAGCGAAGAGGAGTCTAAGGCAAGTGTAGAAAGCGCGATCGCGCAGAAAAAAGCAATTCGAGAACCGCTCACTTATAAAGGTGATACCGCCCCCGAACAAACCGTTACCCTGCGTTCTCAAGCCGAAGGACAATTGCAAGAATTAACCGTTGATGTAGGGGATAGAGTAGAACAGGGGCAAATCCTAGCCCAACTCAATGATGCTCTTCTGCAAACGGATATCGCAGAAGCCAAAGCCGAGTTAGCCAGTCGCAAAGCGGAGGTGAATCGGCTGCGAAATGAAGTGAAAAATGCCGAAATTGCCCTAGAACAAGCTCAAGCGGAAGCCCAACAAGCCCAAGCCGATGCCAATCGTCAGCAAAATCTTGCCGAACAAGGGGCAGTTGCCCAACAACAAGCGGAAGTCGCCACCACCGAAGCAACCGTTGCCCAGCAAGAAGTTCGCGCAGCCCGAGAACAAATCCGCATCGCAGAAGATGCCGTTGCTAGCGCCCAGCAACAAGTGAAAGCGCAAGAATCCATTATTGCCCAAGCCCAAGAGCGCCGTTCCTATAGCACCCTAAAATCCCCTCTTACAGGCGTAGTTTTAGAGCGAGTCACCGATCCGGGTAACTTAGTAGAACCAGGAGATGAAGTGCTAACCTTGGGAGATTTTGAAAATGTTAAAATTCGGGTTTTAGTCTCCGAACTAGCCCTAGGAGAGATTCAGCGAGGGCAACAGGTAGAAGTCAAATTAGATGCGTTTCCTGATGAAACCTATTCGGGAAGTGTCACCCGAATTTCTCCCTCAGCCAATGATAGCCGACAAGTGCCGATAGAAGTGCAAATTCCCAATCCAGACCGAAGAATTGGTCGGGGGTTATTAGCGAGAGTAACCTTTTCCCGTCAAGATGTGGAACAAGTGGTGATTCCAGAAACCGCCCTCCATGATGAGGAAGGGAATACCGCAACTGTGTTTACCCTCAATGAGGATCAAGATTCTCCCACAGTAGAAGCGCAAACTGTAGAGTTAGGGGAACGGGTTAATGATGAAGTAGAAATTCTGTCGGGATTAGCAGCAGAAACCGCTTATGTTGTTCGTAGTAGTCGTCCCCTTCAGTCGGGAGAAGCTGTCCGTTTGAGTGCCATTTCTCAA
>CAZTXK010000183.1:3705-5190 GCA_964617275.1 uncultured Dactylococcopsis sp.
ACTCTCGCCATTACCCTCGCAGTGTTAGTGGTGGGAACCATTTTTCTGCGACAAATTCCGGTTAATTTACTCCCCTCGATTACCTATCCTCGGATTCGGGTGGAAGTCCGAACGCCGGGGGTATCGCCAACAGTGGCGGTAGAAGAAGTCGCCAAACCCTTAGAAGAAGCCCTCCGCGCTACCGAAGGCGTGGTGCAAATTTATTCGGAAACGGAAGAAGGAGAAGTCGAGGTTGACTTATACTTTGAAGCAGGAGATGACATAGATCAGGCATTGAACGAAACTACCGCAGCCTTTAATCGTGTCCAAGGACGACTCCCAGAGATTGTCGAAGCGCCGCGCATTTTTAAGTTTGAACCCTCACAACTGCCGGTTTATGAATTTGGTTTGCAATCGCAATCGCTACAAGATGTGGATTTGCGAGTCTTTGCTGATGAAGAATTAGCCAGAGAGTTAAGTGTGGTGCCTGGGGTTGCCTCGGTGAATGTCTCTGGTGGCGTAACCGAAGAAATACGGGTAGAAATTGATCCCATCCGCTTACAGGCTTTGGGATTGGGGTTAACTGATGTTTTAGAGGAACTGCGCGATCGCAATGTGGATGTTGCTACGGGACGACTCTCGGGCGAAGATGAAGAACCGCTGACGCGAACCGTGGGCAAGTTTGATAATGCTGAGGAGATTCGCAATTTGTCGTTTTCGGTGGCAGACACAGACATTCCCCTCACTGAGTTTGCCGCTGTTATTGATGGGACAGCCGAACAGCGGGTTTTTGTCACTCTTAATGGCGATCCAGCAGTCAAAGTGAGTGTGCAAAAACAGCCGAATGCCAATACGGTGCAAGTGGTGGATCAGGTCAAACAGCGCATCAACCAACTCAAGGAAGTGGGCACTATTCCCGAAGAGATGACGTTAGTAACCACTAAAGATGAGTCTGTTTTTATTCGCAATTCCATTCAAAATGTGGCGGTAGCGGGTTTAACGGGGGCAACGTTGGCAGCAGTGGCAGTTCTCCTGTTTTTAGGATCGTTGCGTCAAACTTTTATCATCATTGTTGGCATTCCCCTAGCCATCTTTACGGCGGTTTTGCTAATGCGAGGCTTTGATATTTCCTTAAATGTGTTTAGTTTGGGAGGACTGGCATTAGGAGTGGGAATTGTGATTGATAACGCGATCGTAATGTTAGAAAACATCGCCGAAGGGGTGGGGATGACTCCAGGATATCCGGCTACTGAAGAACGACCCAGCAATCGCTATATTATCGAACAAGCAGAAAACAGCAGTCGTAAAATTGAATCCGCGTTACTGGCAGCGACTAGCACGAACCTCGTTTCCGTTGTTCCCTTTTTACTCATTGGCGGCTTTTTCTCGCTGTTGTTTAATGAGTTGATTCTGACGATTAGTTTTGCGGTTGCGTCTTCGATGTTAATCGCGCTAACGGTTGTTCCCATGCTTGCCTCTCGCTTGTTAGCGATTCCCCGCAGCAGC
>CAZTXK010000184.1:0-5187 GCA_964617275.1 uncultured Dactylococcopsis sp.
TTCTCAGACTCAACCTCAGATTTGTTCATTTCTTGAATAAGTTGTGAAAGTTCAGTTTGTATCTGATCAATGGCAGTTTGATCAAATTTTTGAGAGGTTTGATTAATTTCTATTACTTGGGTATTCAATTGGCTGGCAGTCCTTCTGATTTCTTCCAGCGCAGAGGCAATTTTCTCTTCATTTTTATTGTCGCTGACTAAAGTTAACAGTTTCATGAGGTTATACTGCAAATTGGCAAGACTTTCTTGATGGGATTGTTCATGCTTATGGGCTTGTTGATTTAATTTTACAATTTCTTGTGTGTTTTGTTGGAGATTATCTAACCCCGAAACGGTTTTCTTGATAAAGTTATTGTCACCGATCGCTTTTACTAAGAGATATAAGGCTTTTTGAATTTGATTCAGTTTTTCTTGATTGAGGTTAGCCAGTTTTTCAGAATTTTGAGTGAGTTGACTCAATTGTTGGCTAACGGTGTTTAGTGTTTGGGTACTATGTTCTGTTTGCGCGATCGCGCTTTCTAAGCCTTTAAATCCTTCTTCTAAATTCCTAACGGTTTCTGTAAACTGGGTTTGGGTGGTTTGTAAATTCTCACTGGCTTGGAGAATTGTTTCATCAAAATGACTATCTGCGATCGTTGTCGCCACGCCTTCAAATTGACTAGCACTTTCACTTAAACTATCGGTAAAGGTATTAAGGTTACTAGATAATTGTTCTGCTAAATCCGCTGCATGAAGATTACTATGGGTTAACTCTTCAATATTGGTTTGCAACCTAGCCGTAGAATTAGCAAAAGCGGTTTGAGTTTCCGCTAAACTTGCCGTTAAACCTTCTAAATTCTCGGTAAACTTGCTATTTTCAATTTTGTTCGCTGCGTCGGTAAAAATGGTTGCCCCTTCCGTAACACTTTCCCCGACTTCTTGAATGCGAGTGACTTCTTTTTCTAAGGATTCAACAGCATATTGAAATTGAGTTGCGCCATGGGCTAATGTTCCTGCTGTTTCCGAAAAACGTTCATAAACTTGTTTGGCTAAGTCAGTTGCTTCTTTATTCCCCTCAGCAATTTTATTGGCAACTTTCCCTAAAGAGGCTTCTACGGCATCAGTCACATTATCATGGAAACGAGTGAGAAAATCTTGCTGTTGCGATACCATTCGATCCACAGCGCGATCTAAACGAGAATGACTGGGAATCGTCGGTAAATAAACATTATCCAGATAGTCTTCAAGGGTACTAAAAATCTGTAATTTTAAGGCAGTGGTATTTTTAGCTAGATTGGTTAGACTAAGAAAAGCGCTACAAGTAACCGCCACTAAACTACTAATAAAAGCAATTCCCATTCCCTGTAACGGTTCTTGTAATTCATTAATTAATATATCAAGATTATCTCCTTCCATCTGATTGAGAATTGTGCTGATATTATTGAGATTAAAGGTAATTCCTAGAAAGGTTCCCAGTAATCCTAAAGTTAGCAGAAGATTAGGAAGAATCCGACAAAAGCGATCCGCAACTTCCCAAGAAACAGTAATTCCAAAGAAATTAATTTTTTCTTGACGGAAGATACCATCAACAATGGCAGTGGTGTTAACGTCTTCGACTTGCTGACTGGCTTCTCGGAAGCGCGATCGAATTGTTTCCAGTATGCCTTTTGGAGGAATATTTTTATGTCTAATTTTATAAACTTCCCTCTCTAAATTAGCAAGTTTTCCGTATAGAGATAAGCGCAATAGAAATCCAATAACAGTGGGGGAAATGAGAAAGATGAAAATAAGAAGGAAAAGATAAGCTGGGAGAAGTGAGAGTAGTGATGCTAGCATAAGTAAATTTGTTATTCGTTCACTGATTACTGGTCACTGGTTACTGTAATCTGAGTTTGAGGAAATTGGAGATTTGGTTAGAGATTAGAAAAAAACGGCAATAAGGGTTAGGTTTAAGCTACGATGATAACTCAGGTTGAGGAAAGGCTCGGCATACTACCTTGAGAAGAAATTTATTATCTCACTTTACAAGCGGTTATTGTCGTTCTATTGACTCACCGATCCTCCTTTTTATACACCGTTACCCCTTACACTCAATCTAGTCTCCCATGATCAATCAATTTGCGGAGCAAGGCTTCAAGTTATCAACTTGGAAAATTAATCGTCTCACTCAATTCCTGTTACTTGCCGTAACGATGCTTACCTATAGCATCATGGCAATGAACATTGCTAACTCTCTTTTCTTAAGTAACGCTGGTGCTGAATATCTGCCTTTATGTTTTATTTTCTTAGGATTATTCTCTATACTAGCTTATGCTGGCGTATCCCAAATTATTGATCGGTTTAGTTGTTCTCGCCTCTTTCAGTATGTTCTTTTAGTGTTAGCGGGACTATTTACAATTTTTTCCCTAATACTAAATTTAAACGTATTGCCCTTGTACTTTTTAATTAGTATTACGGCTTTTTTTCAATTTGATTTATTCGTTAATATCCTTTATCCTAACTTAATTACTGAATATTTCACAACGCTAGAATATAAACGTTATGCTCCTTATTTAGGCATTGCTCAAGCAGTGGGAATTTTACTTGGTGGGGTTTTAACCACAGTTTTAGCGGAATATTTAACGAATCGGCAATTATTAGCTTCTCTGATTTTACTATCTGCGATCACGATCGCGCAAATTGCTTATTTAGATAATTCTCAACAACGGCTAGAAAAGAATACGAATAAAAAACAAACCGGGATTATTGATTCTCTAAAAACCTTTCCCGATTTAGTAGAACGATATCCCTTAGTTTTTTATCTTGCTAGTAGCAGTTTCCTGTTTATTCTGATTTATGTCATGTCAGAATTTTTATGGTTTAGCACCTATGCCAGTAACTTTTCTGATGCGGAATTAACAGGATTTTTAGGAACAGTTCGGATTGGCACCAGTACCACCCAAATTGTTACTTTATTTTGCCTTACTCGCCCCCTGTTACGGATTATAGGAGTAGGACGGATGAATGTGGCTTACCCCATTATTACCCTAGTTGCCCTCTTGGGGTTTGCGGTTCGTGGTGACTTAAAAAGCGCGATCGCGCTCAATATTAATGGCGATTCCCTGAATAAAGGGCTTGCTATCCCCGTTCATCAACTGAATTATAATGCCATTCCCCCAGAGTTTTCAGGACGAGTGCGAACCTTGACAGATGGCGTATTTTATGCGTTGGGCTTAACTGTAGCAGGAGCAGCCTTACTCGTTTGTCAATCCTTTCTTGAACTTACGCAAATCGTTTGGATTGCCATCGCCTTAACTGGAATTGCTTTAATTGCGCGACTTCCCATGGGGCGACTGTACGCGGAAGGCTTGGAAAGTATGATCCGCAGTAATACCCTAGAACTCGATGACTTTAATTATCGCACTCATTTACCATCTGGGTCTAGTTCCGCCATTCAAGACTTAATTATCAATGGGGATTATTATACGCAAGTAAAAGGATTAGAACTCGCCCATCGCCTAGGAGAAGGCAATCGCTTTTTACCAGAAGTAAAAACCCTTTTACAAGAGAGTGATCTTGACTCAGCTCTTCGCCCGACGGTGGTGGATCTATTTGCCAGTGATAGCGATGAACAGACGCTAGATAAATTCCGAGAGTTCCTTGATAGTGAGTATATTACCCTCAAAGCAACGGCGTTAGAAATTTTAATTGCCAATGAGGAGTCGATTAGCCCCTCCAAATTGCAGGAACTGTTAACGGATGAAAATGCAGAAATTCGCTTATTAGCGGCTTTAGGGCAGAAAATTTCAGGAGTCAGCCTTGATCCTAAACTCCAAGAGTTAGCCGATGAGGTGTGGAAATCTCCTTGGGATGAAAATAGCGCGAGCGCGATCGCGCGAATCATTAGCAAGACGGGAAACCGAGAGTGGCTGGAACTTCTACAGCCCATACTAAACAGTGATTACCCCTCGGTCAAAGAACAGGGATTGAAGGCGTTAGCCCAACTCACAGAACGGAATGACCTTGAAATTGCTAATATGGGGGTTCGCGAGTTGCAGCATTCCTCCCCACAAGTACGAGCAGCTGCCTTTCACTTATTAGGGGTGACTCGCTGTCAGGGAATGCTACACCATTTGGGAATGGGATTAGGGGATGCTGATCCCAGAGTGCGTCAAGAAGCCGCGCAAGTGTTAGCCTCTTATGGGGAACAAGGATTAGCCCTCGCCCGAGATAGCCTTTCTTCTCCCAACCCAGAAGTGGTCAATGCTGCCATTATTGCCATTAGCCAAGTGCCGAGCCAAAAAGCCAGTGACATTCTTTTAGAATACCTTGCTCCAGACTTTCGGGAAATTAGTAAAACCCAAGTTTGGCAAAAACAAATTCCCAAATCCGATCCCAACTGGCGACCCCTCGCGATCGCGATTTCCGACTATCATAACCGTATTGTGCAGAGAGTTCTGTATATTCTGTCCTGTTTAGGGCATTCTCGGACTGTAAACACTGTCAGCCGTGCTTTTAACTCTACCAATCCTCGGGAGGTAGCCAATGCGGTAGAAGTCCTTGCCACTCTTCCTCATAGACAATTTGCCATGCCGTTAATGCCCATTTTAGAGCAAATTGGGCAACCGCAAATCAGCTATAATGGTCGCTCTCGCCCCACTTCCTCCGCATGGTTACGAGCGAAAGGATATAAAATCCTCTTAGAGGCTTTAGAAGCAAGGGATCGTTGGATTCGGGTTGGGGCTTTAATTGTCATGGCAACCATTCCCTTTACCTTAATGAAAGACCCTGATCCTTTGGTTAAAAATACCGCACAACAGTTATTTCTTCCCATTTTGCAACGTCCATCTTCGCAGAAGGTACTTATGAATCGCCTACTTCTCCTCAAAAATGTCGCCCTGTTTAAGAATCTCTCCCTCGAAGAGTTACTCTTAATTGATAAAGCCCTTTCCCAAGAACAAGTTTTAGCCGAGCAAACCATCTTTACCGAAGGCAGTTGGGGAACTCACCTTTATATTATTGCTGAAGGAAGTGTCCGCATTCGGAAAGAATTTGATGGCGAACCCCAAGACTTACGACATTTATCGGTTGGCGAGTATTTTGGCGAGGTGTCTCTCTTTGATGAAGCCCCCCATTGGGAAAGCGCGATCGCGCTCCAAGACTGTACTTTACTGAAACTAGAGAAAAGCCGTTTTATCAGTCTCATTAGCCAGCGACCCCATATTATCTT
>CAZTXK010000185.1:0-5172 GCA_964617275.1 uncultured Dactylococcopsis sp.
ATTCCTGACGCTTTAAGGATAAAGCCTTTTGAAGTTGGATTAACTCATCGCGATGAGCTTGAACTGTAATTAAACTTTGGGAAGTTTCGGAAGTGGGCGGGGTTTCTAATTTCACAGAAACTTCTTCTAGTCGCCCTGCTTTCTTCCAATAAAAAATTCCAGCTAAAGGAGAAAGGATAGGGAGAATAAAAAACAAACTGCGATAACTGAACTCGCTAAAGAATAAAAATAAGACTAGACTAATACAAAGTAAACCTAATCCCGCTAAAACCGACAGGAAGATGGCTAAAAACCAACTGGGTTGGACAAACCCTTCTAAGGTAACTCGTTCTTGGTTGGGATCAAGGGATTTTACTTTGTAAGCTCGTTGGAAGAAATAATTTTTAACTTCAGGGAGAAGGTTATTTTCTGGTATATTGGCAGTAAATTGAACCTCTCGCGTGCGATCTTTGACAGAGGCTCGAATAAAGAAAATTAGCCCCACTAAAAGTAAACAGGTGAGAAGGAAAGTTGAGGATAAAATAGGAGTCGTAGTCACTTTGAAATCACCATAGAATGAACTGCTAGCATTGAAGCGACTCTCTCAAGAACTGTTTGAGTCGCAATTGTGAACATAATCACGCCAAAGCTGTGCTAAATGTTCAGCTTGCGCTTTCTGTTCTGGTACTACTTTATACATTTTACGAGGACGACCCCGTCCTTTGCGCTTTTTCCAGTAACCTTGAATGATTCCGGACTGTTCTAGGAAGTTCAAAGCCCCGTAAAGAACGGTATCAGACAGTCGATATTGGGGAAAACTTTCTGTAAGCTGTTTAATTAATTCAGTTCCGTAGGATTCTTCTTGTTGTAAAATCATGTCCAGAATATAGCAAACAGCCAGTTCCCGATTGAGATAAGCTGGGGGAGGATTGTTAAAGAATTGATAGATATCTTCAAATTTCATGATCATGACCGAATGAGGCCGAGATTAATAGAGCTGATTAGCGGTAGTAAGCAAATATGGTTAAATTATTAATTAACTACTAATAAAGTAAGATTTAAATTCTTAATTGTCCATTAAAATATTTTTATTTTCAAAAAAAAAAGAATTTAAATTTTGAACCAATCTGTTCAAGATGAAGGGGGCAAAAAAAACTTTTCCCCTCGACAATTTCCCGAACTCATCTAAAATGTAGGCATAGCGTCATTTGTAGAGCTGTACAAAATGAACAATAAGCCAGAAGTTAGTTCTTCTCTCCCACTTGCGGTAAAACGTGCTTCCTCTTCCTTAAAACTGGGGGGAAATATTGGGCTATGGATACAACTCGTCCTCGGTGTGGTTTCCATTGGCACATTAACCGTTCCCAATTTAGTCAGTGACAGAAATGCAACTCCCGCTACCCCTGTAGGTATCTTCTTTGCAGGGGGTGGAATTATCGCTTTAGCGATCAGTATCTACTTTTGTTATCGTTACACTAGAATTGCTCGTCGCTTGGCAACAGCCGATTCAAGTTCCCGCCCCAGCCGATCGGTTATTTTACGTCAACTCCGCATCAGCTTAATTGTTAATTTAATTGGACTGCTGTTAACCCTTTTAGGGGCGCAAGCTATTGTAGGGATTGTTTTAGTGAAGTCTTTGTCGCAGCCGCCAGGATCGGTGGTAGCACAACGCCAAGAATTTGTGAGTTCCATTGATTTGCTCGTTATTCAGGGGAATGTTAATATTATTGCCGCTCATTTTGCAGGGATTGTTTCCTCGCTGTGGCTGACTCAACGTTTAACCAAATAAAAAAAGAGGAGGTTATGTGTTAGACATTAAGCGCATTCGTCAAGAACCAGAGGTGGTGCAGGAGTTATTAAATCGCCGTAGTTCTGAGTATCAGGTACAGGAAATTTTAGACTTAAATGAACAGCAGCGAAATTTAGAAACAGCGCGATCGCGCTTACAGGCTCGTAGCAACGAAATCAGTAAAGAAATTGGTCAAAAAATTCAATCAGGGTTAGCTTCTGATAGTGAAGAAGTTAATAAAATTAAAGAAAAAAGCAACGAGATCAAACAAGAACTTAATTCATTAGAACCTCAAGAAAAAGAATTAAAAGAACAAATTAAAAACCTTCTACTGTCTCTTCCTAATTTGCCCAGTGAAACCACGCCGGTGGGAGAAGATGAAACAGAAAATGTAGAAATCCGCCGTTGGGGAGATGAATATTTACCTAGTGATTCCCAAGAAATTTTACCCCATTGGGAAATTGGCGAAAAACTTGGAATTTTAGAATTTAATCGCGCTGTCAAAATCGCTCAAAGTCGGTTTGTTAATCTCATTGGCAAAGGAGCTGCCCTAGAGAGAGCTTTAATTAATTTTATGCTCGATCAACAAATTGGTGCGGGATACTTAGAAGTAATGCCCCCAGCGCTAATTAATAGTGACTCTTTAACTGGAACCGGACAACTGCCGAAATTTGCCGAAGAAAGTTTCCAATGTCAAGGGGATGACTTATGGTTAGCCCCTACCGCAGAAGTTCCCGTAACTAACTTATATCGCGACGAAGTGTTAGCGGCAACGAAACTTCCCATTTATCACTGTGCCTATACGCCCTGTTTTCGCCGTGAAGCTGGCAGTTATGGCAAAGATACCCGTGGGTTAATTCGTCTTCATCAGTTTAATAAAGTCGAATTAGTAAAAGTAGTGCGCCCAGAAAACTCCCCCAGTGAACATGAAGCCCTAGTCAAAGATGCCGAAGCCATTTTACAAGCCCTAAAACTTCCTTATCGGGTAATGGAACTTTGTACAGGGGATTTAGGGTTTGGGGCTGCCAAATGTTATGACTTAGAAGTCTGGCTTCCCTCCTCTCAAACCTATCGCGAAATTTCTAGCTGTTCTAACTTTACTGACTTTCAAGCCAGACGCGCCAATATTCGCTTCAAAGAAGGGAATCAAAAAGGAACCAACTTTGTTCATACTCTCAATGGTTCAGGGCTTGCCATTGGGCGGACGATGGCTGCCATATTAGAAAACTATCAACAAAGTGATGGTAGTGTGAAAATTCCTGAGGTATTACAAGATTATTTCCGAGCAACGAAAATTGCGATGGCAGAATAATGAGCAATACCATTTTCACCCCCCTAAATCCCCCCAAACCCCCCTTTGAAAGGGGGGCTTAGTATTTAAGATGTAGCACTAATTGTTCAAAATAGCATAACTGATCCTTTCCTTATTTTGCTACATTCCGAAATTCAGTTAATTCAGCATTAAAGAGAAGTTTAACTGTTCCCGTGGGGCCATTGCGGTGTTTGGTAATGATGACTTCGGCTAAATCGCGATCGGGGCTATCTGGGTTATAATAAGCATCCCGATAGAGCATCACTACTAAGTCAGCATCTTGTTCTATGCTATTATGAACAATTATATTATTGGCGACGAAATTATGAAGTTTCGGTACGGTTAAATCATAGACAGGGACAGTATCTTTTTCAGTAATTGAAGTGATTTTATCCCAATAAATATCACTGGTTGCTAAGTTTGAAATTTCTGGTGATTTAACTACTTGACCTGAAAGCGTTGCTCTCTCTCGACTTAAATTAAACCAATTCTGAAAACTTAAGTTACAGTAACTCCCCCTTTCGTCCCCCTTACTAAGGGGGGTTGGGGGGATCGGATCATAGCTTTTGTAGAAGTGACTATTGTTTTCATGGAAAAGATAACGAGGTAGGGCAATATAGTTTCCTAGGTTCAACTCATCTAATCGTTTCCAACCATCAAGGGTTAAAAATTTATGATTGCCTGTAGCGTTAATTCTACGTCCTAAAGCTGTTTCTAATTGGAAGGTTTGCTTAAACCCTGTACAGAAAACGCGACTAACTGGCGTTTTTTCTAGCTTCCAAGTCTTAGGATTGACCGCCCAAACTTTAAACTGTGAGTGACCCACTAACTCTTTAATGGGAACGTCTTTTCCGGTATCGGCGAGAGTGATTCGGGTATCGCCACTTAAGCACCCGCTTTCCCTTAAGTCGGATAACATGGGGCGTTTATTGGTGCGCTGTTCTACGCCGCGGCTAAGTTGAGAAAGGGCAATCACAGGGGCTTTAACTTCTCGGGCGAGGGTTTTGAGAGAGCGAGTAATTCGGGATAATTCTTGAACTCGGTTATCGCCGCCGCCTTCCATAAGTTGCAAATAGTCGAGGAGAATTAACCCTAGTTGCCCTCTTTCCGCTTGCAATCGCCTCGCCTGCGATCGCATTTCCATAACCGTTAAAGTGGCGGTATCATCAATATAAATGGGAACTTCGGAAAGGGTCCCGATCGCGTGGCTGAGTTTTTGATAATCCTGTTGCGTGAGTCGCCCAGATCGTAAGCGATTACTTTCTACTTTCGCTTCACTGGCCAGTAACCGCTGGCTTAATTGTTCTTTGGACATTTCAAGGCTGAACAGGGCAACTGGCAAGTTATAGTTTCCCGCCAAATGTCGCGCCATATTCAAGCCAAAAGCCGTTTTTCCCATCGAGGGCCGCCCGGCGAGAATAATTAAATCCGAAGGTTGCAACCCACTGGTCATGCTGTCTAAGTCATAGAAGCCCGTTTGTAGCCCGGGGAGTTTATCTTGGTTATAGCGACCTTCAATTTCGTCATAGGTTTCCAACAAGGTTTCTTGTAACGGAACTAACCCTGATTGGGGGCGATCTTGAGTCAGTTGGAAAATATTTTGTTCGGCGTGATCTAAAACTTGATTTAAACCTTCACTGGTATCAAATCCCAGTTGGATAATTTTATATCCAGCTTCAATCAGTTGGCGACGAAGATATTTATCTAACACTAATTGGGCATAGCCATCAATATTAACCGCAGAAACGGTGCGATCGGCTAATTGGGCTAATTTTGCTCTTCCGCCCACTTTTTCCAGCAATTGGTTATCTTCTAACCAAGTGGCAATATTCATTAAGTCGGTGGGCTGTTTTTGAGAATTGACCGCGATCGCGGCTTTGTAAATAATCTGATGGGCTTGCACATAAAACGCTTCGGGATAGAGGATTTCTTCTACCCGCGCGATCGCCTCGGGATCCAGTAAAATTCCCCCTAAAATCGACTCTTCCGCTTCCACATTTTGAGGTGGAATTGATTGATCGCTAATCGCAGAAAATTCAGGCATCAGTTTCTCACAAAGACTCACTGCTTTATCTTAACCTGCCAGAAGATG
>CAZTXK010000186.1:0-5160 GCA_964617275.1 uncultured Dactylococcopsis sp.
TTAAAAATTATGTCGGAAGCCATGGAACTCATTATTCGCCATGCTGAAGTTTTACCCTTTAAATACCGAAGCCTATCAGGAAATTGGCACCTTAGCGCAAATGAATCCCCCACTGCGATCGCGCTGGGATAACGAAACGCTAGCAGGACGGTGCTATTCTGTAATCTTGCCAAAACATGAAAAGCGTTCTCTGGGTAGGAAGCCCCTTCTACATCGCGAAGCGCGATTAGAAGTGGGTAGTTCACTCGATCTCAATACCTATTCCCCAGTGCAGCGGGAAGATATCCTCAGTAAATGTGGCTGGAGTCCCTTTGAAGGGTGGAATCTTATAGGGTGGGCGCAAAGAACGATTGTCGGGGGACAAATAGTCTATCATCAGCGAAAGGTTAATTCAGAAGTCCACGGAAAAGCCTTACAATTTAACGCCGACTAATTTTCCTCAGTTTTCGGTTTCAATCGCTTAAAAAACATCATCGTTAGCGAGCCAATTTGAGAAATTTCTAATAACTCCCAGCCCTCCTTTCCTAGACGGTTGAGGGCTTCTTGTAGCTGGCGCGCGGGATGGTTGGCATTATTTTGATTACTGTAAATATCGGGAAACTCTTGTTTTAGAAATTGCGGACTAAAAGTTCCTTTTGTTGCCGAACTCGCAGCTTCTGCGCTGGGGGCTTCGGTATTTTTAATATTAAGATGAATGACTTTATATTCCCACACTGGGTTAGAGGTATCTTCCTTTTCCATGATTGGACTCCTTGTTGTGATCTTCTTATTACTTTGACAAATTCACCCCCCCTTTCGCTACCTCCGGCTCATACCCCCTATTGTGGCAAAATTGAGGAAGTCTTAATTAAACTTAAATATTTTTTTATTAATCAAACCTTGACTAGAGGGCAGAATCCCTAACTTGAGACAAAATAATCAGCACCGACTATTCCACAGGATGTGTCACAATTGTTAACGGTATTTCTACTCTCTCTCACTGAAGACAGTGAAAGAACATTCCTTGTTCAGCCTTGATGGAGAGTATAATCGCCAGTTTACCTAGGTTTAAGTTTTATGGAACAGCTATATCAATATGCTTGGCTAATACCAGTCCTTCCCTTGGCGGGTGCAATGCTTGTCGGCTTGGGGCTGATTTCATTTAATCAAACCACCAGTCGTCTCCGTCAACTGACAGCAGTTTTTATTGTTTCGGTGACAGGGGCGACGATGGTTTTATCTTATGCCCTGCTATGGAGTCAACTCAATGGTCATGAGGCTTTCCTTTATACATTTGAATGGGCAGCAGCAGGAGATTTTAAGTTAACCATGGGTTATACCATTGACCATTTAACCACCATGATGTTGGCAGTGGTCACCACCGTTTCCTTTTTGGTGATGATCTATACCGATGGTTATATGGAACATGACCCCGGTTATGTGCGCTTCTATGCTTATCTCAGTTTATTTGCTTCTTCCATGTTGGGCTTAGTCATGAGTCCCAATTTGGTGCAAGTCTATATTTTCTGGGAGTTAGTGGGGATGGCTTCTTACCTTCTCATTGGCTTCTGGTATGACCGAAAAGCGGCGGCAGATGCTTGTCAAAAAGCCTTTGTGGTTAACCGTGTCGGTGACTTTGGTTTCCTGTTAGGAATGCTAGGGCTTTATTGGGCAACCGGCACCTTTGAATTTTCCGAGATGGGGGTACAACTAGACACCCTTGTGCAGTCGGGAATTATTGGCACCAGTCTTGCTGGTTTATTTGGTGTCCTTGTTTTCTTAGGTCCGGTGGCAAAATCAGCCCAATTTCCCCTTCATGTCTGGTTACCCGATGCCATGGAAGGTCCCACGCCTATTTCCGCGCTCATTCACGCGGCAACGATGGTAGCAGCCGGAGTCTTTCTGATTGCGCGGATGTATCCTGTGTTTGAAAATCTGCCCTCGGTGATGACCATTATTGCCTGGACAGGGGCGTTTACTGCCTTTTTAGGGGCAACTATTGCCCTGAGTCAGAATGACATTAAAAAAGGATTAGCCTATTCGACGATTTCCCAATTAGGGTATATGGTCATGGCGATGGGAGTGGGCGGTTATACCGCAGGACTTTTCCATTTAATGACTCATGCTTTCTTTAAGGCGATGTTATTCCTGTGTTCGGGTTCGGTGATTCATGGAATGGAAGAAGTGGTCGGCCATAACCCTACACTGGCGCAAGATATGCGTCTGATGGGAGGCTTACGGAAATATATGCCCATTACTTCTTTAACCTTTTTGGTGGGAACATTAGCCATTTGTGGGATTCCTCCCTTTGCCGGTTTTTGGTCAAAAGATGAGATTTTAAGCGAGGCGTTTCATGTTAACCCTGCTTTATGGTTCGTGGGTTGGCTAACGGCGGGCTTAACTGCTTTTTATATGTTCCGAATGTATTTTATGACCTTTGAAGGAAAATTTCGGGGCAATGATGAGTCGATTCTTGCTTCTTTTAAGCCTGCTTTTGGGCCCGGGGCGATGGATACCCAAGAACTAGAATCTGAACAGGAAGCACACGACCATCCTCATCGTGAAACCCCTCATGAGTCGCCTTTGAGCATGACCTTACCTTTGATTATTTTAGCTATTCCTTCAATTGCTATTGGTTATATCGGGAAACCTTGGGAAAATGTTTTTGAGCAGTTTATCTATGCCCCTGGGGAAACCTTAGAAGAGGTATTAGAGGCAAGTGCTGAATTTGAATGGTCGGAATTTTTGATTATGGCCGGGAACTCCGTGGGCATTGCGCTGATTGGGATTACACTGGCTTCGCTGATGTATGCTAGCCGTAAAATCGATCCTAGCGCGATCGCGCAGCAATTCCCCACCCTTTACCGCTTCTCCCTCAACAAATGGTACTTTGACGAACTCTATAATCGTTTCTTTGTTAAAGGAAGTCGTCGGATTGCCCGACAAATCTTGGAAGTGGATTATCGAGTAGTGGATGGTGTGGTCAACCTGACCGGTTTAGCTGCCATCATTAGTGGTGAAGGCTTAAAATACTTTGAAAATGGTCGCGCCCAATTTTATGCCCTAATTGTCTTTGGGGCGGTTTTAGGGTTTGTGATTGTTTTCAGCGTCGCTTGAGACCACTAAAATGCCTAAGGTGGGGAAGTTAATTCCCCCACCCAAACCAATTTCTAAATTTTAATGAGAGTAACGCGATCTCGCCCTTGAGCAAACAACTATGACAAATTTTCCTTGGTTAACAACCGTTATTCTTTTTCCCTTAATTGCATCATTCTTTATTCCCTTAATCCCGGATAAAGATGGAAAACAAGTGCGCTGGTATGCTCTTGTTATTGGATTAATTAACTTTGCCCTAATTGTGGCTGGCTTTTATCGAGACTATGACTTTTCTAACCCTGAGTTGCAACTGGTAGAAAGTTATAGTTGGATTCCGCAACTTGATCTGAATTGGTCAGTGGGGGCAGATGGCATTTCCATGCCCTTAATTATTCTGACAGGCTTTATTACTACCCTTGCTATTTTAGCGGCTTGGCCGGTGAGTCTCAAACCCAAACTCTTTTACTTCCTCATGTTAGCTATGTACGGCGGACAAATTGCTGTCTTTGCTGTGCAGGATATGTTGTTATTCTTCTTGGTTTGGGAGTTAGAGTTAATTCCGGTTTATCTGTTGCTGTCTATTTGGGGTGGAAAAAAACGCCTGTATGCTGCCACTAAGTTCATTCTCTACACCGCAGGGGGATCCTTATTTATCCTTGTCGCTGCCTTAACTATGGCCTTTTATGGAGATACGGTCACCTTTGATATGCGGGCTTTAGCGGCAAAAGATATTGCTGTTAATTTACAACTCTGGCTATATGCAGCGTTCTTTATTGCCTATGCGGTCAAATTACCGATTTTTCCCCTACACACATGGCTTCCTGATGCCCATGGGGAAGCAACTGCCCCGGTGCATATGCTATTAGCGGGCATTCTCTTAAAAATGGGCGGTTATGCCTTAATTCGCATGAATGCGGGGATGCTGCCAGATGCCCATGCTTATTTTGCCCCTGCTTTGGTCATTTTAGGGGTGGTGAATATTATCTATGCCGCCCTAACCTCTTTCGCCCAACGCAACCTCAAACGGAAGATTGCCTATTCCTCGATTTCCCACATGGGCTTTGTTTTAATTGGTCTTGGTTCTTTTACCAATTTAGGCTTAAGTGGGGCAGTGTTACAGATGGTGTCTCACGGATTAATTGGGGCAAGTCTGTTCTTCTTAGTCGGGGCAACTTATGACCGTACCCATACCCTAATGTTAGATGAAATGGGCGGTGTCGGACAGCGGATGCAAAAGATTTTCGCCATGTTTACTACCTGTTCCCTTGCGTCTCTGGCGTTACCGGGGATGAGTGGTTTTGTTGCAGAAGTAATGGTCTTTATTGGCTTTTCCACCAGTGATGCTTATAACACCACCTTTAAGGTGCTGGTGGTCTTTCTAGCGGCTGTGGGAGTTATTTTGACCCCGATTTATCTGCTTTCCATGTTACGAGAAATTTTCTACGGAAAGGAAAATCAAGAGTTGGTTTCTCATGAAGTTTTGGTAGATGCGGAACCCAGAGAAGTGTTTATTATTGCTTGCTTGTTAGTGCCAATTATTGGTATTGGTTTCTATCCCAAAATGTTAACCCAAGTCTATGATTCCACGACCGTTGCTTATACCAATCGCCTACGGGACTCAGTTCCCAGCTTAGTTAAGCCTTCGGAAGTGGCACAAGTTGAATCTTCTCTTGTTTCTTTGACTGCTCCTAATTTGAAGTAAAGCACTCAATTTTTGAGTTTGAAAAGCTTTATTTTGGATTGATTCAATCACCTTGTTAGTCGTTGAATTCGGCATAACGAGGTGATTTTTATAACAGCATTTTATTAGGAATTCGCTTACAATATAAGTAATGCCATTTTCAAAAACTCAAGTTACAGTCTATCCCCCCTAACCCCCCTTTGAAAGGGGGGAGCGACGGATTGGTGTGTAGCACCAATTCTGAGAAATGGTATTACAAAAAGTGAGGTGATAATAACAATGCGGTCAAATACATTTATCGTTATGTTGGCTTTAACCATTATTTTTGTCGCAGCAGGTGATTCTTTTTTACCTCAACCTTTAGCAAAAGTAAGTTTTCAGGCGCGTACGCAACTTAATGAGTT
>CAZTXK010000187.1:0-3939 GCA_964617275.1 uncultured Dactylococcopsis sp.
TTAGAGACATAAGATTTTATGCCCATTTTATAAAACTTTATAGCTTGTTCAATTTCGCAGGTATCTCCTCTTTACCCCTTCTCCTCGATCCCCTGGGCTTTTTTTGTCCTTAATTTCCTTTTGTAAGAGAAAACTCGGAACATTTGCCCTAATTTTAAGCTGTGTTGACTGTAAATCTTATTCTCGTGTGAATGTGCTTGTTTATCATTTTTCGCTCTCTCCTCGCTAAATTTGAGGGCTTTCCGAGAATGGTGAACTCGTTCTTCCTTAGCTAAAAATTTTAAATCGAAAAAACCCCCCGCGCGATTTTGGGGAGGGAGGGGTGGGGCTTTTTTGGAGTAATCTTTGAATAGTAATCTCTGTATATAGATCAAACGACATTTTGTCCAAAGAACATCCGACATTTTGACCGATGACAATGGAAAAACCGTCAAATCCTCTCGCCGTCTGGTCTATAACAAGTTTCTGTAAGAAATTTATTTTCTCCCAAAAAAAATCCCCTAGTAGGGGATAGCATTATTGAGAATATTATTTATTATTGTTTTAAGTGGGGTAAACAAGTTTGCTTATCCTACTCATGCGTTATTTGCTCTCTCAGGCAGTAGCTTATTTAAGGTTCCCCCTATTGTCGTAGGGGGGGGCTAATTATTGTTCTCACTCTCAAGCTCAGGCAGGATTTCATCTAAAAATGCTCTGATCTCTTTGTGAGGCATTCTTCCGTTTTGCTTCTTAAATTCCTCAATTCTCTTTTTCAGGGATTCAGGGATTCTTACACCAATCAGTTTAGTACAACTTTCATCACTATATACTGATGGTTTAAATTTGTGTTTTTCTAGGTCTGGGCGCAAGTATCCTGGTGGGTAGGGATAACCTCTGTTCATTTTGTTCTCCTCTTTAGTGTTCTGCTTTTCTAATATACCGTCAATTCTTTTTGTTAAATCTACCTAACAAATTATTCCCACAATAAGAGTTAACACGCTATAATAGAAATGTCTTTGTTGTTAAGACTAAACAAAATTCGACTTAAAGGACTAGAAAGGACATGACTGAATTAACCAGTATTTTCGGAACAATCCCTGAAGATTCAATTTTCAATCCCGTTCCCCCTTATAATCTGCGAAATGACTGTCAAGTAGGGCAGTGGAAGCGTGGCGAGTCTGATTATAAAGGTAGCTCTCTTGAGATTGCCGTTATCAAGGCTCGTAAATTTTATGGTGTTCTCGGTGAGTCTCGCGCTCACTGGCTTCAGCTTTGGTTTATTGCTTCTACCAATGAAGATAAACTGCCTAAGAATACTGTTTGCTGTACTTATCTAAAGACTCGCTCTCTCGACAATTTAAGTGGGAAGCTGATCGAGTTGATGACAAGTAACACTGATCCAGGGCGTGGCATTTTGACCGCTAAATTTGAGAAAACTCAAGGCAAGATGGGAACTTACTACTACCTTGACTGGGATTATCGGGATCGTGATGGTGAAGATGAGGAATTTCAACTTGAAATGATTGCTGAGTTTATGCAACAACAGCCTACCTTCATTGATACCAATAAGCCTAATACCTTAGTCTGCACCGATGGCATGACTCCTGAGCAGATTGATGATTTGGATGAGGTGATTAACGCAATTCAAAATGGGGAGCAACCTGCATCCCAACAAAAACAGTTGAATGGTGCGGTTGCTTAGTTAGTTAGTTTCTGGGAGGGGTAGTGACCCTCCCTTCTATTTTAATAGATAGGAGTTTTTATGGAGACCAAAACATTTGATAATGGCTCTCGGGTTTACATTGATAATGAAGCCATTATTTATCCGTCTGTTACAACAATCCGCTCGATGACTTCTCCTAAAGGCGAGCGTGATCGCTTAAGAAGATGGCAACATAAATTGGATAAAGTTCATGGCTCTGGCGCTGCGGTGAAGGAAAGAGATTTAAGAGCTTCAGAAGGTAAGCAAGCCCATAAGGATATCGAGGATTATTTTAATGGTCATGGTGATTTCCCTGATTCTGAATATACTCGCAGTGCTGGTAATCTGTTGCGGTTCTTTCGGTCTAAAGTGATTGCTTCAGAACTGCCTGTTCATTATCCGCATCCCAACGGTTATGCTGGGACGCTTGATTTGTTGATTCCCTTTGAGGATAAGTTGACCGTTTTTGATTTTGTTACCAGCCGTCGCCCGAAGCGAGAGGAGTGGCTAGAGAATAAGTTCCTTCAAGCTGCCGCTTATTCCTTAGCTTATGGTTTTAGCTCTGGTGAATATCCATCTCAAGTGGGCGCGATCGTTCTTTCCCCCAGTAACTTTCAAATTTTCACTAAGCCCATTTCAAAATTTGAGCCTATGTGGTGGTCGAGAGTTCATCGGTTTTATGAGGAGGAGATGTGGAGGGAATTAGGACTGGACTTGGGATAGCATTTCACTAGCCAATTTGAGCTTATCGCTGTCACTGAGTTTTCTTGCTTTCTTAGCGACGTTCTCGAATGTGGCAACTTCTTCTAGGCTCTCATCTCTCAGGAAGGCTAGTAGCTGGTAAATTGTCCATCCCTTTAGATCAGCGATTTTTTCAAGCGATTCAAGGCTGGGGATTGTGTCTTTGTTTTCCCATGAGTAAATTGTCACTGCTGACACTTTCAGTTCTCGGGCTAGTTTTCTTAGGCTTTTCCTACCCTTTAGGTCTTTGACTACCTGTGATAGCCTTTCTCTCTTCTTGTCTTCTTTGTCTTCCATATTATTGTTGTTACTTTTGAATAACAAATAGCCGCTAAGTGATTGTATTAGGTAATTAAAGTTCGAGCAACGTCTATTAGTCAGGATTTCGCAATTTTCGCTTCTAGTTTACCCGCAAGTATTGATTTCACTGTATTAAAGAATCTGTTTAAGGAGTTAAATTAAAATGGCTAATTCATTAAAACGCGCTTTTATCTTTGAAGAATTGATTGAATTATTTGATGGTGATGCTCATAAGGCGGTCATCATTAAGCAGATACTCTATTGGTTCGTGAGAGTTTCTGAGTTTGATTCCATGTTACAGAAAATTGTCTCTATGGAATGCGTTGAGGGGGATTCTGAGTGTTTGACTCATCTTCAAGAAGGATGGATATATAAAACGGCTGATGAGCTTGCTTCTGAGACGATGATGAGTTCTGGGCGCAATGTCGGTCGTAAATTGTCTGAGCTTGTTAAGGATGGCTACCTCTACAAAAGAAATAATCCTAAGAATCCTTGGGATCGCACCAGTCAGTATTTTGTTAATCTACCCAAGATTCACCTAGAACTCGAAGAACTGGGCTATAGCTTATCAACCGTTATGGGCAAAGATTACCCTCTGGTTAAGGCAATGCTCGATCATCTCTGCCCTGTTACTGACGCTGATTCTGGTAATAATTCCAACTCCCATCAGCAGGGTGCTGAAGAAGGAGTTTGTAAACAGGAAATATCAGAGCAAGAAAATGAGAGTATGCACGCACGCACACTTAAATCTAAGCCTGATACTAATAATAATGATACTCCAAATATTCAATCTAAGCAAGGGTCTGAGCTTTTAATTCCTCCTCGCGATCAACCTTCCCTGCTCTCCTACGATGAGGAAACTCTTTTCTTCCAGCAAGCTGTAGCTTATAAACTGGCTAATGATTCAAAAATGGAACGGGGTCGTGCTGAATCTATTGTCACCTCTATGATTCGACGCATTAAGAAAGGAGACTTAGAAGCTCAAGATCGCTTCCTTTTGATGCTTTTCAAAAATGGCACGCTTGAGAAGTATTTATCCCCTTCTTCCTCTCGTGATCTTTGTTCCCCACAAGATCCCAGAAAAGCTCGGCTTACGGCAAAACTCCTGAGTGAAGGGAAGATTACAGAACAAGAAGCCAGAAAAGCTATGCAAAACAATTAACCATATTGAGAAAATTACTATCGGGTTACTCTTATGATGTATCACTTTTTTCTTA
>CAZTXK010000187.1:4039-5149 GCA_964617275.1 uncultured Dactylococcopsis sp.
CCATATTGAGAAAATTACTATCGGGTTACTCTTATGATGTATCACTTTTTTCTTAACGAACTTGCTGATCTAGAAGAGATTTATAAGTCTAAATTCACAGATAGAGAGCTTTCTGTCATGTGGTCGGCTCTTAGCCATCTAACTGAGGAGCAGTTGCACCTTGCTATAGATTTGGCGATCCGAGAATGGGGCAGAAATGTTTATCAGTTTTCCACGAATGCACTTTTGGAATTTATCGAGGGGAAGCAGGAAGCCTTACTGAATCAAGAAGCACGGGAAGAATGGGCAACTATCTTGGATCAAATGAATCAACCATTCGATTACCCAATCAGTTTGAAAAAAAGAACCTCTCTCGCTTTGAAGCGAATTGGTGGAATTAGCTTAATCAGGGAATGCCCCATTTCTCAGCTAAGTTATAAGAGAACTGAATTTATCCATCAATATAAGGAGATTGGTGAAGTTCACAAAGCCATTGCTTCTCATAACTCGTCTGGCTCTCCAGTGACAAAACAGCTAGAAGCTACTGTTTCCGAGGCTTTTTCCGATGAGCTTTCGGCTTCTATCTCCAATGGGCGTAACTCCTATTAATGTCTTTTTTTGACAGTTAACACCAATTAACCATACAACATCACCTTAAAATTGATAGTCATTCTTTAGGTGAATATGGAAGTCCGTTATAGAAGAAGGAGTGAGATAGGCACTAAAAGCATCGTGTCACTCCTTTACTAATTGGATGAGTAGTGGATAAATAGTCCAATACCGATCCCTCCTGTAAATATCCAAATCATTCTTAACTTATAGAGTATTTGCCAGATAGCTACGATTCCAATAAATATCGAAATTATCAGCAGTGCTTCTGGTGATCTCCTTTTTATGAAGGCATCCAATTCTCTAGTAAATCGGAGGCAATCTGTAATGGACTTTGGGACTTAGGGATAGTTTGACCTTTAACCTCCTCGACTTGATCTCTTAAGTCTTCAGGTAAATCGTTCTCATCCATTTGGGAAGCAAGGGTATATTTAGCAATTTCTGTTCCTGCTTTCCATTCTTGAGCAGATCGAATCAACTTGTTAAAGTGTTCTTTCTCATGTTCTTCTAAGGTTTTGAAAT
>CAZTXK010000188.1:0-5115 GCA_964617275.1 uncultured Dactylococcopsis sp.
CCAATCACTAGGGGAGTTTGGGGGGATATACTGGAATCTGAAAAAATAAAAGTGGTATTAGTTACAAACCCAGTTGACTAACGTCCGAACCGGAAAGCCCGTTGCGCCAGCATTATTGATGCCACTTTCTTTATCAATCATAGCTGGACCGGCCATATCAATATGCGCCCATGGGGTTTCATGGACAAACTGTTTCAGGAATAGCGCTGCCGTAATCGAACCTGCCGGACGCGGCCCCACATTTTTCATGTCAGCAATCTGTGACTTTAAGCCCTCAAAGTATTTTTCCTCTAAGGGCATTTGCCAAACTTTTTCCCCAGCGACATCCGCTGCATTTTTCAGTTGATCCGCAAGGAGATCATCACTGCTCCATAAGCCGCCCATATCATCCCCAAGGGCAATCACACACGCCCCTGTGAGGGTGGCAAGGTCAACAATGGCATCCACCCCTAATTTTTCGGTAAAGACGAGAGCATCAGCAAGGGTTAATCGCCCTTCGGCATCGGTATTATTGACTTCGATGGTTTTGCCATTAGAGGCGGTAAGAATATCCCCAGGGTGCATGGCGTGACCACTGATCATATTTTCTGTGGCAGCACTAATAAAATGCACTTCCACATCGGGTTTGAGTTCGCCAATGGCTTTGGCTGCGCCAAAGGTAGCCCCAGCGCCACCCATATCCATTTTCATGGTTTCGATGCCACTGCCACCGGGTTTGAGGTTTAAACCGCCTGAGTCAAAAGTGATGCCTTTCCCGATAATGGCAACTTTTCGCCGCGGTGTACCTTGAGGCTTATAGGTAAGATGGATAAATTTCGGGGGAACGTCTGAGGCTTGAGCAACCCCTAAATAGGCCCCCATGCCCAGTTTTTCACAGTCATCTTTTTCGAGGATTTCCAGCTCAAACCCGTATTCGGAGGCAAGTTCTTGAGCTAAATTAGCAAGGGTAACAGAATTAACATTATTTGCCGGGGCATCCACTAACTGCTTGGCAAGAATGACCCCATCACAAATTTTTTCCGCTTTGGCGATGGCTTCTTGTTGCTCTCCTAATTCTAATAGTTCAACGGTGTCTAGTTTTAGAGGCGTGTCTTCCGCTTCTGACTTGAAGCGGCGATCTTCATAGAGGGCGATGGTAATCCCTTCTGTAATCGCTTGGGCGGTAAGACCGGGGTTATTATTAACAATGGGGAGGCTAATGGCAAGATTTTGGCTGCGTTGAGATTTGGCTAACCGCGCGATCGCGCCCCCAGCTAAGCGCACACTATCCAGCTTAAATTCCTCAGCATCCCCCAAACCGACTAACATAATCTTCCGCACCGGGGAATCACCTCCGACACGGGTAATTACATTATTGCCAAATTTCCCATCAAAATCGGTTTCAGCGATTAATTCTTTAATAGTTCCGGCTAATTTTTCATCCAATTCGGCTAACTCGCCCGTGACGGTGACACCCCCGACAAATAACCCCACAGCGAGGGTATCTCCACTCCAAGTTAATGTTGTTTTATCCGTTGCTTGTACTTTCATTCGTTCTATTTTTTCGACAATCTCTCTTCCTCATTCTAAGCAATAATCATTAATTTTTGTCACTAATTCTTGGTCAAGAGCCGTGGCTTTTTCCAACTCTTCTCGGGCTGGTTTTAATTTCTCTATATCTTTATTCTTATAGGCTTTAACAAAAGAGCGAGTTGCCTGAGCTGTTTCTTCATACATCTGGATAAATTGCTTTTGATAGGTTTGTAACTGTGGATCACTAATGTTTAAATTTTCCATTTCTTTTGCCGCTAATTCCATAGTATCTGAGGCTAATAAAGCAGCTTCGGGATCAGTGCTTTCTTTACCCGCAGTGACTCGTTTTGCTTCTTCGACTGTTTCATTGGCAAGGGTAATAAGTTTGGCACATTCTTGGCTTTTTGTTTCTGTACAACTACTGATTACACTCACAATTGCCACTAAAAATAAATTGCGGAGTAAGTGACTCATCCTAAGCGATTTCATGTCATTTTTAATTTCCTATCCTATCAATCAACTTGAGTCATGGGTAATCCGCCCTGATACGACAGAGTGGCATTGTTAAGAGAAATGCAGCGTCCTAGCTTAGAGAAGCCAACGTGAATTACCCTAAGAAAAGTAGTCTTACTCTATCCTAATAAGAATTAATAATGACGTTTGTTGCTCCTCATCAAAAAGCGAAAGCACTCCAGCCCGGGAAACCACGTCCAGCAAAAGCGCTGTGTAGTGAATGTGGACTCTGCGATACCCATTATATTCATTATGTTAAAGAGGCTTGTGCCTTTCTTAATGAACAAATTGCCGAGTTAGAAACCCAAGCCCACGGGCGCAGTCGTGATTTAGACAAAGAGGATGATCTCTATTTTGGGGTTTACCAAGAGATGATCGCCGCTCGCAAAAAAGAGCCCATTGATGGCGCACAGTGGACGGGAATTGTTAGCACGATCGCGTGTGAAATGCTCAATCAAGGCAAAGTAGAAGGAGTAGTCTGTGTCCAAAATAGCCCCGATGATCGCTTTCAACCCATGCCCATTATCGCACGAACCCCCGAAGAAGTGTTAGCGGCTCGGGTCAATAAACCCACGCTTTCCCCGAACTTATCTATCCTAGAAGAAGTAGAAGAATCAGGCTTCAAACGACTTTTAGCCATTGGTGTCGGCTGTCAAATTCAAGCCCTACGCGCCGTACAAGATAAAATTGGTTTAGAAAAGCTCTATGTTTTAGGAACCCCCTGTGTGGATAATGTCACGCGAGAAGGGCTGCAAAAATTCCTCGAAACCACTAGTAAATCTCCCGAAACTGTAGTTCACTACGAATTTATGCAAGACTTTCGGGTTCACTTTAAGCACGAAGACGGTAGCATTGAGAAAGTTCCCTTCTTCGGACTCAATACCAAGGAATTAAAAGACGTTTTTGCCCCTTCCTGCATGAGTTGCTTTGACTATGTTAATTCCCTTGCCGATTTAGTTGTGGGCTATATGGGCGCACCGTTTAAGTATCAATGGTTAGTCGTCCGAAACGATACAGGAAAAGAAATGTTAGATCTCGTGCGCGATCAACTGGAAACCGAATCGGTTAGTTCGCAAGGGGATCGCAAAAACGCAGTGCAGCAGAGTATTCCTGCTTATGATAAAGGAATCACGCTTCCCATGTGGGCGGCGAAATTAATGGGAGTGGTGATTGAAAAAATTGGGCCCAAAGGCTTAGAATATGCTCGTTTCTCCATTGACTCCCACTTTACCCGCAATTACCTCTATGTCAAACGGAATTATCCCGAGAAACTAGAGGATCACGTTCCCGAATTTGCGAAAAAGATTGTGGAACAATACGAACTGCCTGAAGATTGAAAAGATACACTAGAAACTAGCACCGATATTAGGAGAAGTTTCCATGAATGTTTTTGGCATCGGCTTACCAGAAATGGCTTTAATTTTCGTCATCGCCCTATTGATCTTCGGCCCCAAGAAGCTGCCAGAAATTGGTAGCAGTCTGGGAAAAGCCATTCGTGGTTTTCAAGATGCGTCCCGAGAATTTGAAAATGAATTTAAGCGGGAAACCAGTAAAGCCGAAAAGAGTGAGTCTGTCAAAATGAATGCTCAACTCGAACCCAGTTCCTCGGAAGAAGAAGCGGTTTCCCAAGCCGATACCACTTCCGAAAAGGCTTCAGAACAATCTCAAGTCAACAGCTAACAAAAGGAGAGAAGAATGAGTGAGCAAAATCCCTATCAACAACTAGGCGTAACCGAAGATGCTTCTTTTGAAGAGATACAGGAAGCAAAAGTACGCCTAATGAAAGAATATGAAAATGATCAACGCAGTAAAGATGCCGTAGAAGCTGCTTATGATTCAGTGATTATGGAACGGCTGCGTTTGCGTCAAGAAGGGAAAATTAAAGTTCCCGAGCGCATTCGGTTTCCAGAACGCGCCAAACCTCCGAAACCCAGTCCACAACAAGTTAATCAGTCTAATTCCCCTGCTTGGTTGCAAAGGCTGCTTGATACGCCCTCTCGTAATGATTTATTAATTTCTTCGGGAATTTATTTGTTATTAGCGGTTTTAGTTTTAACTGCTAGTGGCAACGCCTCTTTGATGCTGTCACTCGGATTTGCCGGCAGTGTTTATTTATTAAACCGCAAGGAAAGCCGTTTAGGTCGCTCGTTACTCATTAGTTTAGCCAGTTTATTAATTGGTGTGGCTATTGGTGCCGGTTTAGGCCCTATTGTGGCGACAGGGATGCCCGAAGAACAATTTGCTAGTTTAACCGTATTATTCCTGTTTTGGTTAAGCAGTAGTTTCTTACGTTAAAGGGGAATCCTGATAAAATGCTGAACAGTCGTGATTAAGGAAAAGAAGATTAATGAGTGAGGAATCGGTAATTCCGGTGGTGGTGAACGGCGCTGCTGGCAAAATGGGGCGTGAAGTGGTGAAAGCCGTTTCCCAAGCCGAAGGAATGATGCTGGTGGGTGCAGTGGATCAAAATCCTGCTTATGTGGGACAAGATGTGGGAGAAGTGGTGGGTTGTGGCCCCTTGGAAGTTCCGTTGCTGAATGAGTTACAGGGAACCTTGGTCATGGCAACCCAGTATCCCACGCAAGGGGTTATGGTTGATTTTACCCATCCTGATAGTGTGTATGAAAATACTCGCACCGCGATCGCGTATGGAGTTCGCCCTGTTATTGGGACAACGGGCTTAACTGAGAAGCAACTTTCCGACTTAACAGATTTTGCGGAAAAGGCAACCACTGGGGCGTTAGTCGTTCCTAACTTTTCTATTGGCATGGTTTTACTGCAACAAGCGGCAATTCAAGCCTCAAAATACTTTGATCATGTCGAAATTATTGAACTCCACCACAATCAAAAAGCTGATGCGCCCAGTGGAACCGCCATTAAAACCGCGCAGATGCTTAGTGGCGAGGAAAAAAGTTATAATCCTTCCCAAGTGGAAGAACAGGAAACTCTAGCCGGTGCAAGAGGGGCGTTAGCCAATGATAATATTCATATTCATAGTGTGCGCCTCCCCGGGTTGATTGCCCATCAAGAGGTCATTTTTGGCGCAAGTGGACAACTTTATACCTTACGCCATGATACCAGCGATCGCGC
>CAZTXK010000189.1:0-5111 GCA_964617275.1 uncultured Dactylococcopsis sp.
GTGTTGGGATCATCACTGGGTTGCGCCCAAAATTGGCTTACTTGCTGCGCGATCGCGCTCTCTGACTGCTCAGGATATTGCTGACAAAGACTCTCAAAGGTGTAATCCACCATAAACTGCTGTACCGCGATCGGGCGATAGGCATCAAAAATTTTGATATTCCAGCCTGCTTGTTGCTTTTGCAACTCAGTTTGGGCTTGCTGTAAGGCGTTTAAGACTGACTCCCTGAGCATATAAGGAGAAACTTCCCCATAGGGCGCACCGAGTTTTTCATAGGGATGAGGGGTTTCTAAAGCAAACAGATTTTTCGGGATAGCAACTAAGGGTTCTCCACACTCTTTAATGGGGATAGCTTGATAA
Source organism: uncultured Dactylococcopsis sp. (assembly GCA_964617275.1). Classification (GTDB taxonomy): domain Bacteria; phylum Cyanobacteriota; class Cyanobacteriia; order Cyanobacteriales; family Rubidibacteraceae; genus Halothece. Next base: position 361 of record CAZTXK010000189.1, read on the forward strand.
GATTTCATTATTTTTAATTTTGTAGTCTCCCATACAATTTATAGCCGAAGTTTCCGAGATAATTTTAAGGTAATGTTGAGTTGAATCGAAAATTTTGCTAATCCGTTGTATAACCAAACCTCGATTAAATCAGCTTGTCGAACGAGCATCCAGTGTCAGGTCACTTACTCGACTATAGCACTTGAGGCAGTTGCCGCCGCAGTTGCCCAACATTATGATATTGGAGTCGTGAAAAACTGTCGCTTTTGGTATCACGGACTTAGTGATATCTATCTAATTGAAACCAACATTAATCGCTATATCTTTCGGATTTCTCATCATCACTGGCGATCGCGCTCCGAAATAGTCTTTGAATTAGAGTTTCTCACCTTTCTCCGTTATCATCAACTTCCCGTCGCCTCTCCCCTCCACACCACAACTGGGGAACTTTGTTTAGAAATGGAAGCCCCAGAGGGAACTCGCTATGGCGCACTGTTTGAATATGCAGAGGGATCAGTACCACTTGGAGATTGTAATTACGCTCAAAGTCATAAACTAGGGGAAACCGTCGCCAAGATTCACCAAGTGAGCCGAAATTTCTCCTCTAGCAATGAACGGGCTACCCTCAGCCCTTCTTTTATCCTCGATGAGTCGATCGCGATTATTGCCCCCTTTTTAGAGAAACAGAGAGAAAATTTACGCACCCTGCTTACCATTGCTGATCAGGTTAAAGAACAATTAGAATCTCTCCCCAAAACCTCCCCCTATTGGACAGTTTGCTGGGGCGATCCGCACAGTGGCAATGCTCATTTTACCCATGATGATCAATTAATGCTATTTGATTTTGATCAATGTGGTTACGGTTGGCGAGCGTTTGATATTGCCAAATTCCGCCAAGTCTCTCTGCAAGCCGGTTGCAGCCATACCATTCGAGAAGCCTTTTTAGACGGTTATGAGAGTATTGTCTCTCTAACACCAGTAGAATTAGACTGTTTACAAGCCCTGAGTCTCGCAGCGTTTATTTGGGGATGGGCGATTAGTCTCAACCGCGCCCTTTACTTTGACTATAGTCGCCTTGATGACTATTATTTTAAGCGTCGCCTAGAAAAGCTCAAACAGTTACAATCTTGTAGCTAGGTTCGTTTAAATATAGGTCAAAATCGTGAAACAATCAGGTTCTACTTGGAGTGATCGCTTTGAGTCGGCTTTAAATCCCGCGATCGCGCAGTTTAACGCCAGTATTTTATTTGATATTGAACTCCTCCCCTATGATATCCAAGGTTCCATCGCCCACGCCCAAATGTTGGCAAAAACGGGGATTATTTCTGAGACAGAAGCAGAAACCTTAGTGCAGGGATTGCAGCAGATTTTAGCAGAATATCAACAAGGAGAGTTTCAACCCGGCGTGGAGGAAGAAGATGTGCATTTTGCGGTGGAACATCGCTTAACCGATATTGTCGGGGAGGTGGGGAAAAAGTTACATACCGCGCGATCGCGCAATGATCAGGTGGGAACCGATATTCGCCTTTATTTACGGGAAAAAATTACCCATATTCGCACCCATCTCCGTAATTATCAACAAGCCTTGCTTGAGTTAGCCGAAAACCATATGGAAACCCTGATTCCTGGTTATACCCACTTACAACGGGCGCAACCGATTAGTCTTGCCCATCATCTTCTAGCTTACTGGGAAATGGCACAAAGGGATTGGGAACGTTTAGGAGATGTGGCAAAACGCACCAATATTTCTCCCTTAGGCTGTGGTGCATTAGCCGGAACCACCTTTCCCATTGATCGGGATTATACGGCTCAAGAATTGGGATTTGAGAGTATTTATCGCAATAGTTTAGATGGAGTCAGCGATCGCGATTTTGCCATTGAATTTCTCAATGCCGCTAGTTTAATTATGGTGCATCTCTCCCGTTTCAGTGAAGAGATTATCCTTTGGGCTTCCCAAGAATTTAACTTTGTCACTCTCAAGGATAGTTGCGCCACGGGTTCCAGTATTATGCCGCAAAAAAAGAATCCTGATATCCCCGAATTAATCCGTGGTAAAACGGGGCGTGTTTGTGGCAGTTTGCAAGGAATGTTGATGTTAATGAAAGGATTACCCTTAGCTTATAACAAAGACTTACAAGAAGATAAAGAAGGATTATTTGATGCGGTAAAAACTACCGAAGCCTGTTTAGAAGCCATGACGATCTTATTAACAGAAGGCTTAGAATTTAGACAACAACGTCTTAGTGAAGCCGTTAGCGAAGACTTTTCTAATGCTACCGATGTAGCGGACTATTTAGTAACTAAAGGCGTTCCCTTTCGAGAAGCTTATAACTTAGTGGGAAAAGTGGTCAGAACTTGTTTAGGAAAAGATAAACTCTTAACAGATTTAACCCTCGAAGAATGGCAACAAATTCACCCCGCTTTTGAGGAAGATATCTATCACGCGATTACCCCGAAACAAGTGGTTTCTGCTAGAAATAGTGAAGGCGGAACCGGTTTTGAGCAAGTTAAAATTGCCATTGAAAATGCTAAATTGTTAATGAATAAATAAGGGGTTGTAGCTCAGTTGGATAGAGCAAGCGCCTCCTAAGCGCTAGGTCGCCAGTTCGAGCCTGGCCAACCCTGTTTATATCATTTCTGATCGGCTGTTAGGGGAGTTTTTTGATCTTAGTTTTCCTTTAACTGACTCCACCACGTTTCTAAATCGGTGATTCCCTGAAAATCTAGTAATGCTTCTCCTAAGTTTTCTAATTGTTCTAGGGAGAGACTATTAACGCGATCGCGCCAAGTTTGGGGTAAATCTCCCACTCGTCGCGTCAGTTGACGGATGATCAGCGATCGTTCTCCTTCCTGTCTTCCTTCCTGTCGTCCTTCCTGTCGTCCTTCTTGTCTTCCTTCTTGAATAATATCCTGATAAATTACTGATTCCCGCATCATTCCCTCCTTGAATAATCGTTTCACTAAATCCTTTTCATATTTTAACCCAGCTACAATCTGCGTATAAGCGGAAATTTCCACTTTCTTTTCTGTTGAGAGTTCATTCACTTTTGCGACCACTTGTTGAAGTAAGGTTTGCGGTTCCTTAGTAGCCGTGAGGGGGGCTAAGGGTAACAAGGCTGTATCATTAAGAAATAACTCTGGATTTTCTTCCCAAAGTCGAATCACTTGGTATTGATGGGAAGTATTTTCTACCGTAAAACTGCTTTCAATGGTCTGACTTTCTGCTGGAGGAAGTAATAAGACAATGACTTGGGTAATGGGGAGGCGATACAGACGATATAATCGCACCCAATAATCCAGCATTCTTAGAGGAAGCGGTGGATTGGATTTGAGTTCGGTTTGAAATTCTAAATGCAGAATTCGTCCTTCTAGTTGTAGGAAGGTGACGGAATCAGCACGGATGGGTTCAATGCTGAGTTCGGTTTTTAGGACTTCGGCGGTGGTTTGGGGGCGATTGAGAACCCAACTGGCGAAGTTAGTGGGATATTTTTCCGATAAGAGTTTGCAGAGATTGTCGAAAGACATCTGAGAGAAATGGGGAAAGACAGGGAAAGTTTACCATGATTCCCTGTTATCTTAATTTTCTCGGAATTGACTCCACCAAGTCTCTAAATCAGCGATTCCCTGAAAATCTAATAGTGCTTCTCCGAGGTTTTCTAACTGTTCTAGGGAAAGGGTGTTAACGCGATCGCGCCAAGTTTGGGGTAAATCTCCCACTCGTCGCGTCAGTTGACGGATGATCAGCGATCGTTCTCCTTCCTGTCTTCCTTCCTGTCGTCCTTCCTGTCGTCCTTCTTGTCTTCCTTCTTGAATAATATCCTGATAAATTACTGATTCCCGCATCATTCCCTCCTTGAATAATCGTTTCACTAAATCCTTTTCATATTTTAACCCAGCTACAATCTGCGTATAAGCGGAAATTTCCACTTTCTTTTCTGTTGAGAGTTCATTCACTTTTGCGACCACTTGTTGAAGTAAGGTTTGCGGTTCCTTAGTAGCCGTGAGGGGGGCTAAGGGTAACAAGGCTGTATCATTAAGAAATAACTCTGGATTTTCTTCCCAAAGTCGAATCACTTGGTATTGATGGGAAGTATTTTCTACCGTAAAACTGCTTTCAATGGTCTGACTTTCTGCTGGAGGAAGTAATAAGACAATGACTTGGGTAATGGGGAGGCGATACAGACGATATAATCGCACCCAATAATCCAGCATTCTTAGAGGAAGCGGTGGATTGGATTTGAGTTCGGTTTGAAATTCTAAATGCAGAATTCGTCCTTCTAGTTGTAGGAAGGTGACGGAATCAGCACGGATGGGTTCAATGCTGAGTTCGGTTTTTAGGACTTCGGCGGTGGTTTGGGGGCGATTGAGAACCCAACTGGCGAAGTTAGTGGGATATTTTTCCGATAAGAGTTTGCAGAGATTGTCGAAAGACATCTGAGAGAAATGGGGAAAGACAGGGAAAGTTTACCATGATTCCCCTTTTGTGGTATAAAAGCCGTTACAAGCTCATGACTAATAACTAATTTGTAATTTTACTCTTGCCTGAATTTCCTGTTCGCCACCAACAACAGGGGAACTGGGTGCGCTACTTGTTGTCATATCTTGAGCGCGGGTTGCTTCTAAACGAGGCGTAACTGGGGTTTGCGCTCCATCGAGTTCAATATTAATAACCGACTGAGAACGGAGATCCAAACTACCTAATACCGCATCAGCTTGGGCTTTTGCATCCAGAGTCGCTTGTTCTAAAGCCTCTTTTTTTGCCTGCGCGATCG
>CAZTXK010000190.1:0-5069 GCA_964617275.1 uncultured Dactylococcopsis sp.
TCCAGAAAAGACTGCGTCAAAGGCGTGTTCTGCCCAAGGGATTTCTAAGTAAACAGAAAGATTATCTTTAGCTTGTAAGTTTTGATCCAGTCTCTTCCCAAATTTGGCTTGTACTAAATGATCGCGCCCTGCATAGACAAGTAAAGATGGGGGGAGATTGGGTTTTAAATAACTAGACGGGGAAGCCTCTTGATAGCGTTCTGGTATTTCTTCGGGGGTTCCGCCTAAGAAGTTGCGAAGTACCGATTGTATATTAATGGGATCAGGAAACGGGAGATCATAATAACCATTACTAAGGTTAATGGGGCTATAATAATTGACAACTGCGCGGAACTGGATCGCCTTGGGTTGATACGCCGCAAGCATGGCAAGATGACCGCCTGCTGATCGTCCCATGATTGCCATGCGTTCGGTATCCACTTCTAATTCCTTAGCATGATCTTGGATATACTGGATTGCCCTTTGGACATCTTCTAGTTGTGCGGGAAATTGATGCTTTGGAGCATGACGATAATCAATGGCAATGACGGTATAATTTTGGTTTGCCATGTAGCGGCTAAAGGCTTCGTTATTACTGGGTTTTCCTTGTCGCCACGCCCCACCATAAATAATGACAAGAGTGGGATATTTTCCAGTTTCTAAAGGGTGATAGGTATTGAGAGTTAGTTCTACCCCTTCGGGATGGGCAAAGGGAATGTCTCGTTGAATGCGAATCTCTGGCAGAGAAATGCCTCTTAATATATCTGTTACCGCAAGGGGTTGAGGACGCATTTTCGTTTTAACTGCTTCAGGAATTTCCTTGAGATAATCAGTTCCCAATTGGGTTTCCATTTCCTGAGTGAAGTTAGTGTGAGTTTTTGGGAATTCAATCAGGGGAAGGGTGCTGATAATGAGCGCGATCGCGCTGCTCATGATCAAACTATACTGTAGCCAACTGGAGGGGAAAAAGATGGTTATACAAAAAAGCGCGATCGCGTTTCCCCCGACTAGCAACGGACTCACCTCTGCTGCCACCACCCCAAAAGGCAGCAAAAACATTGTCGGCGCTGGAAAAACAATCCAAATTGTGAGAAAAATCCCCAAAACAGCAACGATTACACTTAAAATCGGCAAAATAATCACGATTCGGACGACTCTTTCCTATCAACTGTTTTGACTAAATCTTCAATGCTTTTGATCTTAATATCACCAGCTAAATAACTAATACCGCGATGGAGATGTAACCGAAACTGTTGGGCAAGGGTTTCTGAATCAGTGCCTAATCCATCTTGATAACAGCGTTGTTTTAGCGCCATAATCAGCACATCGGACATTTCCCCCCCAAAGACTCGCCAAGTCAGTTCTAAATTACTGTCAGCAGGAATCGGAACAGGAGAAGGTTTAGTGGGTTCAGCAAGAGAACGACACAATCCCCAACGACAGAGAATGTTCCATTGCTCAATTTTCGTGTACCGTTTCAGCTTAATTAGTTGATCGCGCCCCATTTTCGAGAGGCGAATCCGTTCCACAGGAGGTTCCATAACGCACTCAAATTCAGTTAGTCTTGATTAAATTTTGATAACCGTATTTAGATAAATGTTCCGAAGCCTGGCGTACAACTTCTGGCTTACTTTCTAATCCTAAACCATCAACCCAGCGATTCATAAAATTAAAAAAGGAACAAATTAAACTCGCATGAATCACTGCCTCTTCATTCCATCCCATGGATAAAATAGCATCTACATCTTTTTGCTTCATCTCGCTAGGCATGAGCGTTAATTTCTGTACATACTGTAAAACTGGCTTCATGGCTTTTGGAATATCAGCCCCTTCTAAATTACAAACCAACTCTTCCACCAATCCTTCCTTTTCCCCTAAAGCCACCGCTGTACCAGTATGAGACTGTTGGCAATAATGACACTCATTCTGTGCGGAAACAAAAGCAGCAATTAATTCTCGTTCTCCTGCGCTAAAAGGAGACTCACCGCGCATGAGTTGATCCGCTAAGTGATGAATATGCTGTGAAATATCGGGATAGGCTTGAAACATATCCATTAAGGATGCTTGAGGAAAAGAGGGTAAAAACGTCATAGTGATTCTCGCAATTTTTCGCTTCACCCTCTACCATGCAAGTTAAATCTTAGCTTTCACTGAGGTTAACCTGAGTTTTTCTTAAAACGTTGCTTTCTACTGGGCAAGATGGTATGAGAGATTAGTTCTGTTAAAGATAGTTGCTGATTTCAGTCATTAATGTAGCTTTGAGGGGATAATGGGACAAAACTGTAGTCAAAGTAACAAACAAAAGGTTACTGAGGATGATAGATAGGATTAGTCAGAGATTACCTTGTCATAATTATACAAGGAATTTACTCTGACCCTTGTTCAAGTCTTGATCTGTTATCGTACTTTAACAGTTATAAATTAAAACTCACACAGTTGTATTGAAGCACAAACTAAGGAGATGTTGTCTTGAAAAAAGTAGAAGCAATTATTCGGCCGTTTAAGCTGGATGAAGTCAAAATCGCTCTTGTTAATGCCGGCGTTGTGGGAATGACGGTTTCAGAGGTGCGTGGCTTTGGTCGCCAAAAAGGGCAAACTGAACGCTATCGTGGCTCTGAATATACGGTGGAGTTCCTGCAAAAGCTCAAAATTGAAATCGTCATCGAAGAAGATCAAGTGGAGACGGTAGTTGATAAAATTGTCAACGCAGCTCGCACGGGTGAAATCGGTGACGGTAAGATATTTGTTTCTCCTGTGGATGAAATTGTCCGCATTCGTACAGGGGAAAAGAACTTAGAAGCAGTTTAATCCTTTGTTGGGGGTAGGGTTACCCTGCTCCCAATTCCTTGTTCAGGGTTAAAATTTCTGGAAAAAGCGCGGCAAATGCTTGACCACGATGGCTTAATTTTTTCTTAAGCTCAGGTTCCATTTCGGCAAAGGTTTTTTCCACACTGGGAACATAAAAGATGGGATCGTAGCCAAAGCCATTGTTTCCTCGGGGCGTGGTGAGGATTTCCCCTTCACAGATTCCTTCTTTTTCTAAGGCAATTGTGCCATCGGGAAGCGCGATCGCGCAGGCACAGATAAATTGGGCACTGCGATTGCTGCTATCTCCTAATTCTCGCAAAACGCGGGCAATGCGTTCCTCATCGCTATCAGCATATCGTGCGGAATAAATCCCCGGTGCGCCATTGAGGGCTTCGACGGCTAAACCGGAATCATCTGCGATCGCGCAGTTTTTGGTAGCTTGTGCTACCGTTTGCGCTTTTAACCTTGCATTTTCCCTAAAAGTGCTTCCCGTTTCTTCTACCTCCAATTCTGGGGGCTTGAGAGCTAATTCCCAATCAAGGGAGGAGAGATAGTTTTGCATTTCGGCAAGTTTGCCAGGGTTACTGGTAGCAACAATTAATTTTCTCATTGATTTGTGTCTTCTAGAATGGAAGTATCACCCGATTAACCATACAGCGTTAATTTTCTCGTCTTGGGGAGATTTGAGGAGGAAAATCATGTTAGTCGTCCTATTAGAAGAGCAAATTTTATCACCAAAGCAAGTGTGTCAAAATTGTTTACTCGCGGATCACAGTGGACTTCCGCGCTGGCGACAAGGGCATCTGGGTTGTGGACGTGCTTTAAGATATTTAAAGGGTCAACAACCGGAACTCTATGAATGTCAGATGGGGTTTCGACTGGCGAACCTCCAATCCCCAAGCGAAGACACTGTAACACTAAAATCACAATAATATCAAGGATTTAATAATATGGCTGGAAGTGGAAACACCGAAATCCAAAACCGATTCTTTGCCGCGTTACCTTACGTTTTACCGTTAATTTATGTCCTTCCCTTTGGGTCATTTCTGTTTCAGCAATTTCAACTTTTACAGTTAATTTATTTGCCTTTACAACCCCTTTTAGCAGTTTACCAATTTCCCTTTGCAGGATTAATTGTTTTCTTTGTTTTAATTTTAGCAGTGGTTAGAAATGAAAACATCCCTCACTTTATTCGCTTTAATACCATGCAGGCAATTTTAATTGATATTTTATTAATTTTAATTCGCTTTGCCACTCAAATTTTAGGCAGTGGTTTCCAAGGAGGAGGAGGACTTTTACTCGAAACCTTCTCTAATACCATCTTTCTTGGAACTTTAGCGATCGTTGTCTATGGGATTGTCCAATCAGCACGGGGAATTTATGCCGAAATTCCTGCTATTTCGGAAGCGGTAAATGGACAAGTTCGCTAATTAAATCGAATTGGGATTAAAAACCTGATTTTCTAAAGAGCCAATGCCTTCAATTTCGATGCGAACGCGATCGCTGATTTCCATTGGCCCAATTCCCTGAGGCGTTCCTGTGAGAATTACATCTCCGGGAACTAAGGTCATAATCTCAGAAATATAAGACAGTAACATTTCTGTCGAAAATACCATTTCATTTAAAAAGGCTGCTTGTCTCGGTTCAATTTCATCATTCAGAAAAGTTTGTAATTTTGCCCCTGCATTTAAGTCTCGCACAATCCAGGGGCCCAAAGGACAAAAAGTATCAAAGCCTTTCCCCCGTGTCCATTGACCATCTTTTTGTTGTAAATCGCGGGCGGTGACATCATTGGCAATGGTATAGCCCCAAATCCGACTCCTTGCTTGTTCTGGGGGGCATTGGCGCGTTCTTTCCCCGATCACTAAAGCTAATTCCCCCTCATAATCCACCCTTTGGCTAGCAGAAGGGTAATAAATGGGTCTTTCATGGGCAGTAACGGCGCTAGGGGGTTTCAAAAAGATTAACGGTTCTTGGGGAACTTCCCCCCCCATTTCTGCGGCGTGTTGCTGATAATTTTTTCCCACCGCTATTACCTTCGTCGGCGCACAAGGGGAAAGGAGTTGATAAGTGTCTGGTTCGAGTTTTAAGTCCGTGGGTTGCCCGCCTAGCCACGCTGGGGCATCTAAGACTTGCACGCTGCGATCAAGCTGTAATCGCCCGTAATAGGTTTGTGCTTGGGTGGTTTTCACTCGGACGTAACGTTGTACCATAATCAGTTAAACATGAACAATTAATAATTAAATGGAAATATTCTCCTGCTTTCAGTTTTCACGCTTAAC
>CAZTXK010000191.1:0-5055 GCA_964617275.1 uncultured Dactylococcopsis sp.
GTTTCAATCCCTAGGAAGGGATTAGTTTAATTGAAACCGCAGGCTGTTAGAACCCTTACTATATTTAGTTTTCAAGGTCCGTTTCCGCGAATGTCCCTTTATAGTAGCAAATTTGATCATCAAAAGCAACCCTAAATCGCTGAAATTCTGACTGTGACTGGTGCGCGAATGGTTTACTTGACTCAGTAGCTCAAACCAAGATTTAACAAGGCTTTCAGCTAATGCGGAATCGCTTCACATTGCACAGCTACCCATTCGCGCTATTCTCTAGGCAAAAAAAATTCTCTGAGCGTAATTAAGATTCCTGAGGAACTTTCTTTTTCTGAGTTTTCTTCCAGAGATTCAAGACAAAGCCAACGGGGCCGCGTTTTTTCCAAGGCAGCCGCCCCGGACTATTATCTCCAACCGCTTGCGTAATCCGATCTAAAACAATGGCAATTAAAACAATGCCAATTCCTCCGACAGAGGCTAATCCCACATCTAATCTTCCAATGCCACGGTTGACCATTTGTCCTAAACCGGCTACAGCAATCAGAGAGGCAATAACGACCATCGACAAGGCTAGCATCAAAGACTGGTTAACCCCAGCTAAAATGGTCGGCATGGCAAGGGGAATTTGCGCCTGAATCAAGACTTGGCGCGGAGTCGCTCCAAAGGCTCTTGCAGCTTCCACCACATCTTCAGGAACGCCCCGAATCCCAATATTGGTTAAGCGAATTAAGGGCGGTACGGCAAAAATAAAGGTCACAATTACCCCCGGCACTTCACCGGTTCCAAATAGCATCACCACTGGCACTAAATAAACAAAGGCGGGAAGGGTTTGCATGGTGTCTAAAACGGGGCGAATTAAACTGGCAACGCGATCGCTGCTAGCCGCCCAAATGCCTAAAGGAAGGCCAATAATAATACAAAAGAATACAGCCGTAATCACTAAAGCGAGGGTAACCATGGATTCTTCCCACGCCCCAATTAACCCCACCACTGTCATGGCAATAACGCTAAAAATGGCAATATTACGGCTAGCCAATTGCCATGCAATTGCCAGTAAAGCGAGGAGGAAAATAATGGGATTCATACCGACAAAAAATGATTGAATTTGCCGTAAGACAATCCCAACTGGAATGCCAATCCATTCTCGAAAAATAAAGCGATAGTTATCAACAATATAGTCAATAATTGCCTCGACTTGATCGCCAAGGGGCCAAATCGTTTCTTCAAAGGGGTTAAACATAATCAATTAAGTAACTAGGCAACAATTTGTTGAGGTTCGTTTTCAGCTTCTTCGGAATCGCCTTCTTCATCCACTTCTTTTAAGCGTCCAATACTTGCCAGAATATCAGAATGTTCTACGACTCCCTTAAAGTCTCCCTCCTCATCAATAATCGCAAGGGGTAATTCTTGTTGGCATAAGTGGGCGACTTCTTCGATGGTGGTATTGGCTTTCACTTTTGGAAAGTCTGTTTCCATCACGTCTTTAATATCTTCTTTACCCTCATTCAAGGCCTGGGTTAAGCTTTCGATGGTAACCACGCCAACGGGAGAATTGTCTTCGTTGACGACATACATTTCTCGACGTTGATGGTGTTCCATTTTTTCTAAAGCCGATCGCGCTGATCCTTCGCCAAGGATAAAGGGAATGGTTTTACGGGTAATTGACCCGGTTTTTAGCACTTGAGCGCGGTTAACATCCAGCATAAAGTCGCGGATGTAATTATCAGCAGGATTGGTAACTAATTCTTCAGGGGTTCCCACTTGCACAAAATAGCCGTCTTTCATCACGGCAACGCGATCGCCGACTTTCAACGCTTCATGAATATCATGGGAAATAAAGACCACTGTTTTATGCAGTTCTTTTTGCAACCGAATTAACTCCGCCTGCATATCCCGCCTAATCAAGGGATCAAGCGCACCAAATGCTTCATCCATCAATAAAATATCAGGATCGGTCGCTAAAGCCCTCGCTAATCCCACTCGCTGCTGCATTCCCCCACTTAATTCTGAGGGATAGCGATCTGCCCATTTATGCAACCCCACAATTTCTAAGGTTTCTAAGGCTTTATGACGAGCCTTCTTATAATTAACCCCGCGAACATTCAAGCCATATTCGGTATTTTCGGCAACGGTAAGGTGAGGGAAAAGGGCAAACTTTTGGAACACCATTGCCATTTTAGTTCGGCGGACTTCCCGTAAACGCTGGGAATCGACATGGGCAATATCTTCGTCATCAACAATAACTTGACCGCTAGTCGGTTCAATAAGACGGTTTAGGCAACGAATCAGGGTTGATTTTCCCGATCCAGATAAGCCCATAATGACAAAGAGTTCTCCTTGTTGAATTTCAAAAGAAACCCCACCAACCCCAACAACATTTCCTGTTTTTTCCAAGATAGCGTCGCGATCATGACCTTCTCGTAAGAGTTTTAAGCCCTCACGGGGAGTTTTGCCAAAAATTTTAACTAAACTATCAACTTTAATTTTTGGGTCTGAAGTTTTTTTCTCTTTTTTTTGCAATTCTTGCGCGATACTCATTTTAATTCCAGAGCCTGACTGTTGGTCAGTATAAACGACAAAGCAATTATTTTTCTAAATTTTAACTATTTGACTTTTCTGCTTTCATGATCATAACAAAATATGGATTTCCCCTCGTAACGTTAGCTACAGCAAGCGTACATCAGTTTTAATTTTTTGCCTGGGATCTTCCCTTTAATTCCTCTCTTAATTAAGGGGGATCGGTGGAGGATCAGTGAGGGATACTTTTTACAAATGAGATCATATTGCTATACAATTCAGTTAACTCAATTGATAGAGGATTAAGGAAGTTAACTAGGAACAGTTAACGGTTGACCATTTTGACTTGATTTTAGCTTTAATAAAAAAGGAACAGCCTTTTTAACCCATGTATTAATTGGGGTAAAGTTGGCGGCACTACTACCAAAACAAGTTTCTAACATTTCTGTGTGAATAATACCAGGGTTGAGCGGAATCGCAGCCATTCCTGAGGGGAGTTCTTGCGCGATCGCGCGAGTTAAGCCTTCAATTGCCCATTTCGTCGTACAATAGGGGGCAACCTGAGGAGAAGTAGAACGCCCCCACCCTGAGCTAAAGTTAACAATAATGCCATGATTGTTTTCCATCATTGCTGGTAAAAATTGGCGCATGACATTGGCAACGCCTTTGATATTGACATCAATAATTTTGTCAAATTCTGCGGTGGGAACCTCCCAAAACTTTAGAGATTGATTAATGAGGGCAGCATTATTAATTAATAAGTCTGGGGGATCATAAGCTGATAATATTTGTTCTCGCCATTGTTCCACTTGTTTTTCTTGAGAGACATCAACACAGTTAAATGTGTGAGGCTTGCCATAAGTTTGATTTAAATGCGCGATCGCGCTCTCATTTCGCGCACAGCCAATCACAGTACAGCCTTGGGCGATTAATTCTTCGGCCATCGCACGACCTAACCCTTGACTCACTCCTGTTACTAAGACTAATTGATTCATAGTTTTTCCTCCCAAAATCAAATCGACTCAACCTAGTTGCAAAGTTGAGCCGAAAGATGTTATCCTGCTTTTTTCATGTTTAAGTTGTTTAAGTTTGTTCGAGACGTTTAGTTAACCTTGACTACTCGCGCCTACAACTTGCTCTTCCTCAGGTTGGACAACCCTTAAGCTGGGGAAGAGAAAGTGGTTTTCTTCCACATATTGCGCTCCGAATAGACCCTTTTCTGCCCAAAAATATCGATCTGTGGTATGCTCATTGCGTCTCACGACAACCAGTGCTGGCGGCGCAATTCCTTTTGCAGAAATATACTTTCTCGCTGCCGTTACTGGTTTATATTCCCCACTTTCGATATTGTATTGAGGTACTAAGGCAAGGATCTTACGTCCTTCCTGGCGACGACGACTTTTGCGTTTCCGTTTTCTTGCCAAGTTCCGTTACCTCCTTGTTGACTAATGAATGTAATTATGCTTACAAAATTCGTGCTAATTATAAGGTAAACTCACAGATTTTTCAAGCGACCCTTTCTGAGAAGCACAATGGCGCAATTGGTTGCCGTATCGGAGTTAGGTAAAACGCAATTTGGGAAAAATGGCACAATAAGGCTCATTTTCTTAATAATTCTTAATTATTTTTAAAGTAGCCAGAGGGGAGATCCAATCTCCACAAACCTTAACAGAGAGGGGTTTATTGGGGTTGAAACTTAATTTAGGTAGCTGCTTAAGTTGTCTTGCGCTTGCGCGATCGCGCTTTCGGTTCCAAAATGCCAAGATACCAACAATAGAAAAGTAAAAAATGCTAAAAACTGGAATCCAATTTTCAGACTTGTTCTTTCGGTTAAATCAATCAAAAAATATCGGGGTTCTTCTAAGAATAATTTTGGCTTAAGTTCTCCTAAAATTCCAAAATATAAAAGAATCATATAACCATAAATTACCCCAATCCATTTCCAACTTGTATTGATAATAAAAGCACTTAATCCCAGTAAATTAAAAATTAGGCAAAATATTAATAGAAACAATAACTTGATGCCAATAACCTTGAAAGTATTTTCATTAAAATTATTATTGAGAACATCAAAAATTATGGGTAGAAAAACATAGGCAATCAAAAATAACAGAAAAAACGCTTCACCAAAGACTAGGAAAAAATTCAAATTAGAGGATTTAAGGAGTTTTTCATAGCCTTGATGTAAAAAAGTAGTTACAGCCTCTAAATAAATAAAAAACTTTAAGGTAAAGATGCCTAAAAGTAAACGTAATGTTAAAATAATAAAACCAGTCATTTGTCAAAATTAAATTTCATTATTTATAAATATATCTTTTGATAGATGACAGATAAAAAGAGAACCAAAAATATAATACCCTCATGATAATTAGGAGTATAACCGATGCCAGCACCAAACTCTAAAGGCGAAATGGAAGAAAAACTCGCAGAAATGGGATCAAAAATTGATGACTTAAAAGCTAAAGCCTCCCAAGCGAGTGAAGACAGAAAAGCCGAATTAGAACAACAAATTAGCCAGCTCCAAGAACGTAGAAATGAGATGCAAAA
>CAZTXK010000192.1:0-5044 GCA_964617275.1 uncultured Dactylococcopsis sp.
GGGGGGTTAGGGGGGATTAGCTGTAACCTGACTTTTTGAAAATGGTATAGTTTATTCCCTCATTCATTATACAAAGCGCGATTGCGAACTTTCTGCCATCAGCAAGGTTTAATTTTTTCTTTTTGATCCTTAAAACTTATAATTTATAGGGATCAGCGATTAGAAAGAGTCATGCAGTATTCCATTCATCCGCTTCTGCAAGAAACTACCCCCTCTCTCAATCACGAAAAACTTGCGACTATTTTAAGTCAGCAAGAGAATGTTCTCCTGATTCAGGATTTAGATGGGGTTTGTATGAAACTGGTTAAAGATCCCCTTAATCGCACGATTGATCCCAACTATGTGCAAGCGACTAAAGCCTTTGCTGGTCACTTCTATGTTTTAACCAATGGCGAACATATTGGCAAACGGGGGGTAAACGGAATTATCGATCGCGCTTTTGGGGATTCTAATTTGGCCAGAAATAAGGCCCTTTATTTGCCTGGTTTAGCCGCCGGTGGCGTACAATGGCAAGATCGACAAGGAAATATATCTCATCCTGGGGTGACAGAACAAGAGTTAATGTTTTTGGCAAAAGTTCCCCAGCGCATTAAAACGCAATTAGAACAGTTTTTTGCTCAACATTCCACTCCCCTCTCCCCAACGGAAATAGAAGCGGCAATTGAAGCCTCAATTTTAGATAATGTTGCCTCTCCCACCGCAAACTTAAATACATTTTATGAAGCCTTACAAAACCAACCACAGGTTTATTTGCGTTTACAAGAAACCATGAGAGACTTAATGGAGACACTGCTACAAGAAGCCCAGCAACAGGGGTTAGCGGAGTCTTTCTTTGTTCATTATGCCCCGAATTTGGGACGGGATGAAACCGGAAAAGAGATTTTGCGTCCGGTTCAAGACACTGATTCGGGAACGACTGATTTCCAGTTTATGCTTCGCGGCGCAATCAAGGAAGCTGGCGTGTTATTCCTTCTCAATCATTACTATTATCAACGCACAGGACACTATCCTCTCGGGAAATCCTTTAGCGTTCGCCATGCACCAGCCGACTATTCCCAATTATTACAATTAGTTCACGATTCCTTTGACCCCGAGATTATGCCGATTATGGTTGGGGTGGGAGATACGGTTAATAGCAGTGTTACCGAAAGCAAGGGAGAACTAGAAATCCGAAGAGGCGGCAGCGATCGCGCGTTTCTCCAACTCATCCAAGACATCCATCCCCAAAATATCGTGGTTTATATTGATAGCAGTGGGGGAGAAGTGAAAAACCGTAAAGCGGTAGAAGTGGAAACAACGCCGACGGGGGAACAAAAAGTAATTTCCGGCCCCGGTGATCCTCGCGATACGGCAGATCCCTTACAACTGGATATCATTTTTCCCCAAGGACCTTCCCAATATAATGCCTTTTTCCGCGATCTTGCTAGCCGTCGCCTTTCTAATAAACCGATTTAACTGACTTCTATCCCAGTGCTGGTTAATTCCGTAATCCAAAACTCAAGGGCGGGATCATTCATTTTTGCCTTCACGGCTTCTACAACTTGTTTCGCAGCGGTAGGAGAGGAACAGAGGGTAAAAATGGTGGGACCACTTCCAGACATGAGAGTTCCTAATACCTCTTCTTGTTCCTGGAAGGCTAATTTTAAGGCTTCTACTTCGGGATAAGAGGGGAAGACGACTTTTTCGAGATCATTGTGTAAAAGTTGCCCAATTTTCGTATAGTCTCGTTGCGCGATCGCGCTGACTAACTCCGCAGAATGGGCTTGTTTTCTCCCCAATCCTATGGTTTCGGGTTGTTCTAGATAGGTTTCCTCATACTGTTGGCGATAAGTTTGATACGCCCAAGCAGTAGAAACATAAAGGTTACGATGTTTGGCAAGAATGACGGTGATATCATCTAACCCCTCAAGAGAGCTTAACGCTTCGCCACGCCCTAATGCTAAAGCCGTTCCTCCTTCTAAACAAAAGGGCATATCGGATCCCAGTCGATTGGCTAAGGTTTGTAATTCGGGTTGAGTTAACCCCAGTTTCCACAGTAAATTAATTCCCACTAACACCGCGGCAGCATCGGTTGATCCCCCAGCTAATCCCGCCGCTACAGGGATATGTTTTTCAATATTAATTTCTAAGCCTCCATATTGGGCGTAGGCTTGAGAATATTCCCGACACATCAGTTGCGCGGCTTTATAGGCAATATTGTCTTTCCCCAGGGGAACATCAGGGTGTTCACAGTAGAGATGAATATCTTGAGTGCTACCGGCTTGAATTTCAATGCGATCTGCCAGCCCCACCCCTTGTAATATCATTACTAGCTCGTGATAGCCATCAGCGCGATCGCCGAGAATCTCCAGATGTAAATTAATTTTTGCCGGTGCAGTCAGTGAATAATGACGCATTGCTCAGTTAACCCAATTGATTACACAGTTTAACCCAGTTTGACACACTGATGTCCTCAGCACGTGCGAGGGGATTTATTTCTAATTGTTCCAGAATTGGTTGCAATTTTTGGGGAGAAATCATACTTTTCAAATTGTTCCGTAACATTTTGCGACGATTAGCAAATCCGAGTTTGACTAACGTTTCCAGTAATTCTGGGGAATTGACGGTTAGGGGAAATGGACGGGGGATTAAGGAAATAATAGCCGAATCCACTTTTGGCGGTGGGGAAAAGGCTTTTGCCGGCACAATGGAGACGAGTTCACACTGGGCTAAATATTGACCGCGCACGGATAACGCCCCAAAGGTTTTGGAACCAGCTTTCGCACAGAGGCGTTCGGCAATCTCTTTCTGCACCAGTAAGATAATTTTCTCATATTGCCGATCAGGATGAGAAATCGATCCCAAAAGTCTTTCTAAAATGGGTCCGGTGAGATTGTAGGGAATATTGGCGACTACTTTATTGGGTAAAGGCGCAACCCAAGAAGACAAATTTAAGTGTAGAATGTCTCCTTGAATGAGGGTTAAATTCTCTTGATGAAACTTGTGTTGGAGTTTCTCAAAAAGAGCGCGATCGACCTCTACAGCAGTCACTTGGTTGACCCAATTCATTAGTTCACGGGTTAAAATCCCTGTTCCCGGACCAATTTCTAAGACTTCATCATTAGCTTGAAGTTCTGCCGCCTCAATAATGGTTTGAAGCGCCTCTTGACTTTTTAGCCAATGTTGAGCAAATCGTTTCCGGGGCTTCATTTAACGTTGCTTTGCCAACTTTTTGGACATTTTCCGTAAGCGAATAGATTCCGGGGTTACCTCCACTAATTCATCAGAACTAATATATTCCAAAGCCCGTTCTAGGCTCATCTCTGCTGGGGCTTGTAATTGCACTAATTCTTCTCCTGTGGAAGAGCGCATATTGGTTAACTGTTTCGCCTTACAGACATTGAGTTCTAAATCTTGGGGGCGCGTATTTTCCCCAACAATCATTCCCTTGTAAACCTTGGTTCCTGGAGTAATAAAGAAGACACCGCGTTCTTCAGCATTTTTGAGGGCATAAAATGTGGCTGTTCCCTCTTCAATGGCAATTAAAACGCCATTGCGACGGGTTTCTAAGTTACCGACTTGCGGACGATAATCCAAGAAATTATGATTCATTAAGCCTTCTCCCCGAGTCAAACGGAGAAACTCACTGCGGAAACCAATTAAGCCTCGCGCTGGGATAACAAATTCAGCTTGGGTGCGATTTCCTTCTGTCGCCTGCATATTTTGCATTTCCCCTTTTCGTTCCCCAAGGCGTTCAATGCAACTTCCCACTGCTTCTTCGGGAACATCAAGAATTAGATATTCATAGGGTTCGCAAAGTTTTCCGTTCACCTCGCGGTAAATGACCTGTGGCTGAGACACTTGGAACTCGTAGCCTTCACGGCGCATATTTTCAATTAAAATCCCGAGATGGAGTTCACCGCGTCCAGAAACCAAGAACTTATCGGGGGAGTCAGCTTCTTCGACTCGTAGCGCAACGTTCGTTTCTAATTCTTTGTAAAGCCGATCGCGCACTTGCCGTGATGTAACAAACTTACCTTCTCGCCCGGCAAAGGGAGAATCATTAATGGAGAAGGTCATCTGTAAGGTCGGTTCATCCACTTTAATTAAGGGAAGCGGTTGCGGTTCTGTGGGACAAGTAATGGTTTCTCCAATATTGGCATCACTAAATCCAGCAATGGCAACAATTTGACCGGCACTGGCTTGATCAATATCGACTCTTTGTAAGCCTTCAAAGCCCATTAATTTCGAGACTTTGGTTTTAACCATGCGATCTTCTTTGACTAAGGCAGCTTCTTGACCGGCTTGAATCACACCATTATGGACACGACCGATGACAATTCGCCCTAAATAATCGGAATAATCTAACGTGGTTACCTGTAACTGTAAGGGTTTGGTTTCATCTCCTGCTGGTGGGGGAACATGATCTAAAATTGCTTCAAATAAGGGTTCCATATTCACCCCTTCGTCTTCCACATGATTTTTAGCAAAGCCACTTAACCCTGAGGCATAGAGTGTTAAAAAGTCACACTGGTCATCATCCGCCCCTAAATCCACAAACAGGTCAAATACTTTATCGATCGCGCGATCGGGATCCACATTGGGGCGATCAATTTTATTAACAACGACAATGGGACGCAAACCTTGTTCTAAAGCCTTTTTCAGCACAAAACGGGTTTGGGGCATCGGCCCCTCATTGGCATCCACAATGAGGATGCAACCATCCACCATTCCTAAAACTCGTTCCACTTCCCCACCAAAGTCAGCGTGGCCGGGGGTATCGACAATATTAATATGAGTATCTTTGTAGCGTAGGGCTGTATTTTTAGACAGAATGGTAATGCCTCGTTCTCTTTCTAGGGCATTGGAGTCCATAATGCAGGTGGGAACTTCCTCTCCTTCTCGGAAGACCCCAGATTGCTGAAGAAGGGCATCAATGAGAGTGGTTTTGCCGTGGTCAACGTGGGCGATAATAGCGACGTTGCGAATAGAAAGCGTCATGAGGAGTCCCTTGGGAATAAAATCAAGATTTCTTAATGATTGTAGCTTATTGTTACGTTTTTTG
>CAZTXK010000193.1:0-5020 GCA_964617275.1 uncultured Dactylococcopsis sp.
ATCCAAAACCAAAGAGATATCTACTCAGTCGCGACACCCATCCGAGAATTAATCATTCAATATCAAAAGCAATATCTTCCTCCTTCTTCTCGCAATATTCCCCAGACTCTCTTACCTCAACCCAGAGAAGATGTCAGACAGATAGACTTTC
Source organism: uncultured Dactylococcopsis sp. (assembly GCA_964617275.1). Taxonomy (GTDB): domain Bacteria; phylum Cyanobacteriota; class Cyanobacteriia; order Cyanobacteriales; family Rubidibacteraceae; genus Halothece. Next base: position 152 of record CAZTXK010000193.1, read on the forward strand.
TCATCGGAAAACGGAAACCTCGTCACGAAATTGAAAAGCTGATCTCAGACGCAGATCAATTTCTCCTCCTCTCCAGTTACATCATCGAAGACGAAAACATTACCAACCTTATCTGTGAGAAAGCGACACAACTTCCTCAAGGAGTCTGGATACTCACCGACTTAAGAGAAGAAGTCATCGACTGGATAGATACCCAAACTGAAACCGACTCTCAGTTTCATCAAGAGAGTAACCATCGCAAAAAAACTTGTCTTCGTCAACTTCTCAATAGTGGTGTCTCCATCCGAAGTGGAAAGTTTCATCTGAAAACATATATTTCTGAAAAAGAAGCGTATCTCGGATCATGTAATCTCACAGGAGGGAGTCTCGATTTTAATTTAGAAGCGGGTATCTTCACCTGTCATCCCACATTACATCAAAACTTAATCCTGATGTTTCAGCAGTTTTGGGAAACTCAGAGTAAAGATCAAGTCATTCCCTTTTCACAAGGAGAGGGGTTTTATCTCCATTCCCTGTCTTCCCAGACAACAGAAATAAGATCAGATTATTTTCTCACCCCCCAACAATATGAAGAAGACTTAATTCATCAACTCCAGAAACCAAATGATTCCATCACCATCTACACTCGTCGGTTTTCTCCTTCTCCCCAACTCGCTGGGTTACTACGTTATTTTCAACCCAGTATTTTCGTCAATGAAGTCTCCACAGACAGAATCAGAAATTTTCCCCAACACACTATTTCTCATTTACACGCAAAAGTAACGATTCTCGGAAACCGTGTCGCTTATCTCGGTGGAGTTAACTTTACTTTCTCTAGTCAGAGTCAGTCTTTTATTGATCTTATGTATAAGACAACCTCTAGCGATGAAATTAATTCTATCCGCAAGCAACTTTCCTCCTCTATCCCCCAATAGTTGACAATTTTAACAGAATTATAAGGAATTTTAGAAAATTTGGTAACTGATAACTGATTATGACACGCTTATTTAATTTAGAATCTTATCCCAACTGCTGCCAAGACGCACAGTTATTTGAAAAATCGATCGAAGATTTATCTCCCAAGGAAAACACTCTCCCGTTAAACTACAAACGCTTCCTCGCAAACTACCAACGCTATCCTTACCTCCCCCAACCTTTATTTGCGGATGAGTTACCCCACTCCTTAACCTTTAACTCTCATCCTCCCTCCCCTCAACATCTCGGAGAAGAAGTCAGAGATGGAGAAGACAAAAAACTGTTTATTATTCCCGACACCATCGACTTGATGACGCTAAGTAGTGGGGGAATCTTTGATTTCAATGAAAGCTATCTCTATCGCAGCGCGTATCTTTATTGGAATTATGTTTCCCAACTTCCACAAGTCTCGGAATCTCAGCGGTTAGTGTTAATTGATTTAGATAGTTTCCATCCGCAGCAACTGCTACCTCTGCGTTTAGAGTCCCATTTTAACAGCAACTATCCCATCCCAATTTTAGATCAGCAATCTGATTTTCCATTAGAGATTTCCGAGAAAGTGAAATCAAGTTACGACAGAATCATTGAAGCAGTCAGTCACTACTTATTAAAAACTCATTTTCCGCAACTGGTAGAGAATCAAAGCGCGATCGCGCACCTCTACTATTATCTCAAAAAACAAGCGTTTCTCCAACAACTCTCTCGTTTCAATTCTGATTCCCCGCTTCAAATTCTTCTGGAAATCAACACAGGAAGAAATATTAGCTATAAAACGGTTACTGTCTCTCCCGACGAAATCAGAAATATCGTCACAGAAACGGTTAACTTGTCTGACTTAGAAAAATTAAGTAATTGTCATCAAGATTATAGTTTTTTCATTGTCAGTCATTGGAATAACTTTCTATATCCTAGAAATTCCAACTTAGTTTGTATTAATCCCAATGAATCGCAGTTTAGTGAAATTTTAGAAGCAAAAACCAGACAAGAGTTTCCACTATTTGGAATTACGCTTGATCGAATCGAATATAAAGTGAAAATTGGTAATGAAGAAAAATGGATTCAATTAACTGATTCAAACAACAACATTTCTTATGAAGGAAAACCTCAAACCTTACAAGGGGTAATTCCAGAAACACAGCAAAACGAATTTTCAATTTCTCAAACAGAATCCAATCATCTTCCTATCCAAGTCAATGGGAAAGACTATCTCATCAACGGGAAACCGCAAGATTATGTCATTGAAGTCATCACCCCGCAAAGGGAAGAAAACATAAAAATCACCTTTGACTTTCAAATTACCCCAGGAAAAACGCCGAAATTAAATGTAAATTCTCTTTATTCAAATGATAAAATTAAATCTTACTTGACTGATCGAACAACACAAACTAAAACAATTATCTATTATTGTGTTCCCTCCCGAGAAATTAGAAAAAACCGAGAAGAAAAGTCCAATAGTCAAATTCAGCAATTAAAAAATGATTCTCGCTTGACCAATGTAAAGCGCAATATTCAGCAAATATCAACTCAAGGTAGTGCGACAAAACTCGCAGATTTGTTAAAGAGTATTTCTCAAAATATGGGAAAAGATAAAACAACAACACTAGAATTATTTCAATATATTAATCCTGACACTGATGATAGTTTAATTAGGGAAATCAATGAATTAATAAAAAATCGAGTTACCCCTTTAAGTTATTTAATTCAACAAGAAGCTCCCGTAAATAGCTATAGTTTTAATGAAATGACAAGAGAAAATAAACAAAGACTAACTCGATCAATTATTTTTGTTGGTAAACTATATGCTTTTTCCAAACACCTCGATCTCAACCATTTTTTAAATCCTCATGTTATCTGCACCTCTCAAACAATTAGAGAAAGTAATTATCATAACGAATACTTACAGTTTTTAGCACGAACAGCAGTCAAACCAGAATATCAGGAAAAGTATTTTAAGTTATTCCATGAATACTATTTTCAAGAAAAAAGCCGATATTTATGGGGTTACGGAAGAATTCTACTATGGTATTATTGTTTCAGTCAAGCCGATTATCCTGTTATTAACTACTGCAATCATTTTATTAAACTCAGTCATTATTTATTATCTAAAAGAGCTAATAATTTTAACAACCAATATCGACAAGATGCCTTTTTATCTCTCATTTATCTTCTAACCTTTTCCGAAAAAGACTCTACCTTTTTAACAGAAAACTCAGAAGAAAGGCGACTTGCTAAACAGGTAGTGTCTCATTATGAAAATGAACAAATTATCCTGAGACAAGTTAGTACAGAAAAGTCTCTCAACGAAATATTTGCTGACTTAATCGCAGGAAATGCTACAGAAGAAGAAGTTAGAAAAATCATAGAAGCGACTTAAGAGCATTTTACAACAATTAAGCTACAGTGAGTGATTAGTCATAGGTCTTTGTGGGAAGTTGTTGAATACAACCTTACTTTCCGAGGTAAGTTATGATCGTATTGCTTTTCTAAGTGTCGGAAATCAAGTCTTGAGGAAAAATGCTACAGCCTGCTCGTATTTCTAAAATTTTACCAGACTCCATTGGCGAAGAACTGGGGTTTGAAGTGGGAGACGCGATCGTTGCCATTAATGGCGAACGTCCTCGGGATTTAATTGACTATCAATATTTTTGCGCGGAAGAAGAATTGACACTGGAAGTTCTTGATAAAGACGGGGAAACCCATCACATTGAACTGGAAAAAGACTATGACGATAATCTAGGACTAGAATTTGAAACCGCCCTCTTTGACGGGTTAATGCAGTGTAATAATCGCTGTCCCTTCTGTTTTATTGATCAACAACCTCCCGGAAAGCGAGAAACCCTCTACCTAAAAGATGATGATTATCGCCTCAGTTTCCTTTATGGCAGTTATCTTACCCTAACCAATCTTACCCCAAAAGAATGGGATCGCATTGCCCAAATGCGTTTGTCTCCTCTTTATGTCTCAGTTCATGCTACCGAACCCGAGCTGCGATCGCGCTTACTTAAAAATCCCCGTGCTGGTAAAATTTTAGAACAACTCAGATGGTTTCAAGAGAATCGCCTGCAAATTCATGCCCAAGTGGTAGTTTGTCCTGAAATCAATGATGGGGCGCATTTAGAACAAACCCTCCGCGACTTAGCCCAATTCCATCAGGGAGAGATTCCCACGGTTATTTCCGCAGCCGTTGTACCGGTGGGGTTAACGCGATTTCGTCCGCAGGAAGATGAACTAATCCCCGTCAGTACCCCAAAAGCCCAAGAGATTATTCCGCAAGTGCAAAAACTGCAGCAGGAATTTAAGCAAGAATTAGGAACGAATTTTGCGTGGTTAGCCGATGAATGGTTTTTAATCGGTCGTCAACCACTTCCCCCTGAATCTCATTATGAAGATTATCCGCAATTGGGAAATGGGGTAGGATCAATTCGCCAATTTATCAAAGAGTTTCAAACCGTTGCCACCAAGATGCTTCCCCCTAAAATTAATCCTCCCCGACGGTTAACTTGGGTAGTGGGAAATGCTGTTGAAATTGCGTTTCAGCCTTTGCTTGAACAATTAAATCAAGTGTCAGGATTAACCGTCGAATTTGCCCCCTGTCGCAGTAATTATTGGGGACAAGAAATTACCGTAACAGGCTTACTTACTGGTTCTGATTTATTAGAAAATCTCACAGGAAAAGATTTAGGAGAAGGGATTCTACTCCCATCTTTAATGTTGAAAGATGATGACACTCGCTTTTTAGATGATGTCACCCTAGAAACCGTTAGCGAAAAATTAGGCGTTCCTATTTATCCAGTTACAGGGGTTGCCGAGTTAATTGAAATTTGTTTATTTCGTTATTAGTTATTCGTTATTGGTTATTTGTTATTTGGAAACTTGTCAGATTATAAGTAATAAAGAACAAAAATTATAAAGAAT
>CAZTXK010000194.1:0-3355 GCA_964617275.1 uncultured Dactylococcopsis sp.
TTGGCTGTAAAGTTATAGAGTATCTAAATAATTAGGTTACGGTGTCGAATTCATCATTTCAAGAAACTATTGCCATTGCCTCTCTCCCCCTTGCAGTTTATCGGGAAATTGCGGCTCATCTGCAACAACTTGATGGGATAGAGGTAGAAACTTTGCCCCAATCTTCTACCGAGTTTGATTATTTGAAGAGCCAAGCTGAAGGGTTGCTTTTAAAGTATCCTGCCGATTTTTCCCAAGAAGATCAAGAAAGACTGGAAGAGATTTTAAGTTACTACCAACAGCATTATGGTCAATGGGTTCGTTATTAGTTATTAGTTATTAGTTATTTGTTCACCCTTCGATAGGTGGAACACTGAGCGGGAGTTAAGGATTTCGACTTGGCTCAATGCAAGCCTGCCGAAACTTGCTGAAGTGCTCAGGGTAACACCTAGCCCCCTTGGTGATTGAGGGGATAAGAAGGGAACGTTAGCTAGGAAGATTACCACTTGCATAGGTGTCGATTCCATAAGCAGGGGTGCGGTCATTGTAGTCTAATTTGTGACCAGTGAAGGATTCTGAAAGTTCCTCAAAGGAGTCAGAACGCCAATTCCGTTCGTGGATGGGTTTGCGCTGTTCACCGCGAAAGTAGGCTTGAGTGCCAATTAAGGAGGCAGCGATCCAACCAACGACAAATTTACTCCGAATTGCTACGAAATTATGATGCTAGAAAGTCGGACAGCAGACAAAAATGATATTAAAATAAAAACGAAATCCTGCTGAAACTTGATCATTCATGGCTTTTGCTTCTGTTATCAAGACCTTAGCGCGATCGCGCTTGACTCAAGAACTGCTTCAGACTCTCGAAAAAGACCACAGCCTTACTCTGACAGGAATTCCTCGCCTTCCTAAAGGGCTGATTGCCTCGGCATTTAGCCAGCCTTCCTCTCACTTATTTGTTATCTGTGCCACTCTAGAAGAAGCTGGGCGTTGGGCAACCCAATTACAAAGTATGAATTGGCAAACTGTCCAGTTCTATCCCACTTCCGAAGCCACCCCCTACGAACCCTTTAACCCTGAATCGGAGATGATTTGGGGACAGATTCAAATATTACTCAATCTGATTCAGCAACCAGAAACGCCCACAGCAATTGTCGCCACGGAACGATCGCTGCAGCCGCATCTTCCTCCCCCAGATATTTTTGAACAAGCCTGTCTTTCTTTTGAAAAAGGGCTTACCCTCGACAGTAAAACCCTTGATCATCGCCTCACCGAATTAGGCTATGAACGCGCCTCTGTGGTAGAAACAGAAGGACAATGGGCAAGAAGAGGGGATTTAGTGGATGTTTTTCCTGTCGCTTCCGAATTACCTATCCGTTTAGAATGGTTTGGGGATGAATTAGAACAGTTGCGAGAGTTTGATCCTGTTAGTCAGCGTTCCCTCGATCAAATTGAAAGCCTAACCTTAACCCCGACTAGCTATTCTCCTCTCATTGCCAAAGGGATTATTGAACAGGGAAATCTAGATCAGGTTAACAATCATCTAGAAGAAAAAACAGATTTCAGTGAGTTTAACTATCCCGATGGAATGCACCGCTTTTTAGGGTTTGCCTATCCTGAACCGGCTTCCTTACTGGACTATCTCCCTGAGAATACCTTGATCGTCGTTGATGAACCACAACAATGTCAAGGACACAGCGATCGCTGGTTAGAACATACCGAAGATCAATATCAAGAATACACCCAATCCCTTCCCCGTCTCCACCAAGACTTACAAACTTGCTTACAAAAAGCCGAACCCTTCTATCGCCTCTACCTCTCAGAAATTAGTGAAGAAAGCGATCAAGGAACGAACCTCGCCAGTCGCCCTCTTCCCGTTAACCCTCATCAATTCGCCAAACTCGCGGAGATTATTCGTGGACAACGGGAAATTTATAGTGGGATTACCCTCCAAAACTATAATACTTGGATTATTTCCGCACAACCATCGCGATCGGTTTCCCTATTACAAGAACACGATTGCCCTGCCCAATTTGTTCCCAATCCCAAAGACTATCCTGCTATTGATAAGTTACATCGCGATCATACTGCTATTGCGGTGAAATACTCAGGATTAGGCGAGTTAGAAGGATTTGTTCTTCCCACCTTCCGCATTGCCGTTGTCACCGATAGAGAATTTTTTGGGCAGCACGTTCTCGCCACTTCGGGTTATGTTCGCAAACGGCGACGGGCAGCGTCAAAACAAGTTGATCTCAATAAACTCCGTCCGGGGGATTATGTGGTTCATCGTCAGCATGGCGTGGGGAAATTTATCAAGCTGGAAAGTTGGGAAACGAGAGAATATCTGGTTGTAGAATATGCCGATGGTTTGTTGCGCGTTCCTGCCGACAGTTTAGAATCTCTCTCCCGTTATCGTCATCTGGGAGAAGGGAAACCCCAACTCAATAAGATGTCGGGGAAATCGTGGCAGAATACCAAGAACAAGGTAGAAAAAGCCGTTAAAAAAGTTGCCATTGATCTCCTCAATCTATATGCGCAGCGATCGCAGCTTTCTGGCTATGCCTATCCCCCCGATACTATTTGGCAAGAGGAATTAGAAGACTCTTTCCCCTATCAACCCACCCCTGATCAATTAAAAGCCGTCCAAGATGTGAAACGGGATTTAGAAAGTGATCTCCCCATGGATCGCCTAATTTGTGGCGATGTGGGCTTTGGCAAAACCGAAGTTGCCATTCGCGCTATCTTTAAGATTCTGATGGCGGGAAAACAGGTTGCCTTTCTTGCGCCAACAACCATTCTCACCCAGCAACATTATCATACCCTGAAAGAACGCTTTGCCCCCTATCCCATCAATATTGGCTTACTGAATCGGTTTCGCACCACTAATGAACGGAAAGACATCCTTAAGCGTCTCTCGACAGGAGAATTAGATGTCGTCGTGGGAACCCATCAACTCCTGAATAAAAGTGTGAAATACAAAGATTTAGGAATGTTGGTGGTGGATGAGGAACAACGGTTTGGGGTGAACCAAAAAGAGAAAATTAAGTCCATGAAAACCGCGGTGGATGTTTTAACCCTCACTGCTACTCCCATTCCTCGCACCCTCTATATGTCGCTGTCGGGGATTCGGGAAATGAGTTTGATTACTACGCCGCCTCCCTCTCGTCGCCCTATTAAAACCCATCTTTCCCCCTATGATCCCGAAGCGATTAGAACCGCAATTCGGAATGAGTTAGATCGCGGCGGACAAGTGTTTTATGTGGTTCCGCGAGTGGAAGGAATTGAGGAAATTGCAACCAGAATTCGGGAAATGATCCCCACTGCAAAAATCGCGATCGCGCATGGGCAAATGGAAGAGGCAGAGTTAGAATCCACCATG
>CAZTXK010000194.1:3455-5005 GCA_964617275.1 uncultured Dactylococcopsis sp.
GGCGTGGGAGAATTATTAGGATCAAAACAATCGGGACAAATGAATGCCGTGGGCTTTGATTTGTATATGAGTATGTTACAAGAGGCAATTCAAGAAGTCCAAGGCGAGGATATTCCGCAAGTAGAAGATACCCAAATTGATCTCAACTTAACCGCTTTTGTGCCCAGTAATTATATTACTGACATGGATCAAAAAATGGATGCCTATCGCACCGTTACCATGGCAAATAGTAAGAAAGAATTAGATCAAATCAGAAAAGATTGGCGCGATCGCTATGGCGAATTACCGCCTCCTGTCCAACAATTATTACAGGTCATGGAGTTAAAACAAATTACGAAATCTCTCGGTTTTTCGCGCATTAAACCCGAAGGAAAACAGCATGTTGCCTTAGAAACGCCTATGGAAGAACCGGCTTGGAAAAAACTGCAAGAACATCTTCCCCAACATATTGCTTCGCGATTTGTTTATAGTAAAGGGAAAGTAACCGTGCGAGGTTTAGGGGTTTTGAAAACGCAACAACAACTTGATAATTTAATTAATTGGTTAGGACAATTGAGAGAGTCTTTAGAACAAGAACGCGCGATCGGGTAAGATAAAAAATCAAAAAAATTGTTTTGAATTAGCATGAATTTTGAAATTATTACTGACTATCAACGGGAAAAACGAAATTATTGGATTAACGAAATTAGCCATCAGTAGGATGGGCAAGGCAAACCCTACATCTTCCCTCTTTAGAAGCCGAAGCATAGTTGCAGTGGAAAAATTAGATCAGAAACTGTAAAATGATAGAGTAAGTTCATGAACCAAAAGCAACGAAAAACCTATAATGCCATTTTTGCTGAACCCATTCGGCGCAATATTCTGTGGAATGATGTCGTTAGTAAGAAACGCATAAAAGTTGGTTAGGAGAATTGAGAGAATCTTTAGAACAAGAACGCGTGATCGCTTAACTGTTTCTAAGAATATAACAAATTTTATTAACATCATGACCCTTGAAGAACTATTTGCCGCGATCGTTGCCTGGCGCGTTCCGCTACTGTTATTAATGCTCAGTGCGCCCTGGGCAACTTACTGGGTTTGCTATGCGATTCCTGGCAAACGGGAAGAGCCACTCGTCCTCAGCATTAATTTAACTTTATCGATACTGAGTTTTCTATTGTGGTTGGGTTATTTATTCTATACAGTTCATTCTAGCGGTTGGCAGAGAGTTATCATCCAGGCGGATTTGTTACTTCTGTTGCTACCACCTTACTATTTTGCCATCTCGCTATGGGTTTCCCGCCGTCGCCTCCCCTTAGAACAAGTTCCTGCCGCCCGCTTTGTGAAGGGGTTGGCGTTTCTGTCAGGGGGATTGTTCGCAACCTTTTGGCTACTTGATCGCATTCGCATTATCTTTTTTGCCTATCTTCCATTGCCCATCTTTTTTGGCGTTTTGCTGATTTGCCTAACCCTGGCCTATTTAGGCTATCGCTACTTGTTTCAAGGGAAAGTTTAAGGTGAATGCTTCCCGATTGACAGACCAATGTTCCTAACCTAACCAGAAAACAGCG
>CAZTXK010000195.1:0-5002 GCA_964617275.1 uncultured Dactylococcopsis sp.
TGCCACTTTAATAGGTGCATGATTAATACTTCAAGACGGCTTTCTAATTGCCGTTTTTCGGAACGCCCCATATCTTCTATTTCTTCAGCAAGGTTTTGCCAGTCGATTAACTGGAATTTTTGCGCTTTTAAAAGTTGGGCTTGTTCTTGAGTCCAACCATAAAAGTCTTGTTGGTAGGAAACTAAATCCATGATCATTAAGTTGTTAACAAATAACAAATAACAAATAACAAATGACTAATAACGAATAACCAATAACTAACTTAACCAGTTTTTGACGCGATTAACGGCTTTCCAATCTGGCTTTTTCGCTAAACCGTCGTCTAAGTTGGCGATAATTTCTTCTCGTAATTGGGAACTTAAACCAATCATTTCTTGGGCGACCTCAATTTGTTCTCGAACCCCCGTTTGTCCAGTTTCTAATAACGCTAGAGCTAGATTAACGCGGGCTTGGGGCGCTTGTTTATCAAATTTAACACTTTTTTGCGCCGCTTTTAAGGCGGGATTAGGTTTATCAGAAAGTAGATAGAGCCAGGCTAAACTACACCAAATCGCGGAATTTTTGGGAGCGCGATCGCTGAGGTCTTTAAAATAAGCAATTAAGTCTTCTAAGGGTTCCCCTGCTTTATATTTTTCCAACCCTTGCTCATATAACTCATTAATTGCCTCACCCATACTGATATCTCCTAAAAAACACAAACAAAAGGCAGACATCTTTATTGCCTGCCTAGATTGCACTTTAGCAAAAAACGGGATTAGACCCCAAATGACTTGCCACAGCCACAGGTTTGTGAGGCATTAGGATTGGTAAATTGGAAGCCTCCCCCAATTAGGGCATTGCTATAGTCAAGTTGTAAGCCGTAGATGTAGAGTAAACTTTTGGGATCACAGATAATTTTAAATCCGTCGTAGTCGAAGACCTCATCATCCTCACGGACATTACTGGGGTCTTCAAAATCCATCATATAGGACATCCCGGAACAGCCACCATTCCGAACACCGACTCTGAGACAAAGGTCTTGCCCTTGTTCTTCCCGCAATTTTGTCATGTGGGTTAAGGCGGTTTCTGAAAGTTGAATTCCTTGTTGTTGGGACTGAGTTGCTTGTGTCATATTTCCCATTCTTAAAGCAGCGATTTTCTTATTCTACTTTAACAAACCGTTGTGTTGTTTAAATCAGAGAACTATTCTTGAGAAAATAAACTTAATCCCAGCGCGATCGGAATCATCAGACAACACGCATATAATCCTACTTGATAAGACCCAAACATATCCTTAAACCAAGCGAGAAAAGAGGGTCCCACGGCACTGCCAATTACCATGCTTGTCATCTGCATTCCGCCAATTGCCCCGAGGTGTGTGCGTCCAAATAGACGTGGCAAGGAGACATTAGACAGAGTAGCAAAAAATCCCCCACTAAGACCTAAACCAACAATTCCAACCACTCGCCACGGGAAAAGGCTTAAATTGGCAATTCCCACTAATCCCAACAGTAAAAGCAGTAAAAAGATAATGATCAGTATCTTTAGAGACGTTCGGTCAGAAATCAGCCCTACCAAAAACCCAGCGACAGTTGATAAAACTCCAATGGGAAGAAATAACGCCACTGCTTGCTGCTGGCTGAGTCCTGATTGTATGCCTAAATCAACGAGATGAAACGTAATTCCGGTAACAATTAAGGAATGAAGGGATAAGGCAAGGGTAACACTCCAAAAGGCAATGGTTTTAAGGGCTTCCTTGGCAGTTAATTCTCCTAGTCTGGCAACATTGCTCTGAGATGCTGATTTTTGGGACTCTTCTTGCTGGGAAGATTGCGGCATTTTTCCATCCATCTCTAAGCCACAAATTTCAGGGTTATCGCGAAAAAATAGCCAGCCAATGAAAGTCATCCCGATACCGACAAAAGCGGCTAACACTAACCAAGCCCCACGCCAACCAAAAATGTTAATTACAGTGCTGAGTAATAAAGGGGCAGCGGCAAAGGTAAAGGAGATAAAAATATTGGCAATTCCCCAGACGAAACCACGACGGCGGTTAAACCATTTCCCCAGTGTATTTCGGCTGACCAACATTAACATCCCTTGTCCCGTAAAGCGTAGAAAAATAAATCCTGCTGCCATTACGGTTAAGCCAATGATTTCCCGATTAACCGTGGGTAAAAGGGAGTTGAGAGAGGTAATGGTATAGTCACACAGGCTTAAATACACTAAGGTTAATCCCAGTCCCATTGCCGATAGCATGACGGTTAACCTTGCGCCAAAGCGGTCAATGACTCTCCCGCCAAATGGAAGCAATAAACCACTGCATAATGTGCCGATGAGATACGCTGAACTCAACTGCACTCGCGATAACCCTGTTGCATCTAATATCGGGTTGGTAAAGGCGCTTACCCCTGCGGTTTGCCCGGGAAGGGTAGAAAGGGTGCTAATAGTGGCAAAAACAGCAATGATCCAACCATAAAAGAAGGGAAACTTTTTTGGGGAAAAGGGGAAATTGGGGTCAAAGGCGGTTTTAAGGAATGAAAAACGAGACAAGGTCACAGTTTAGGTATTGGCTAGGGTAAGTTACGTTTTAAAAAAGCTCGTATCGTAAAAGGGTACAAGCAATTGAACCATTGTAAACGGGAATCCGTTTTGAGGTTCTTAAACCAATTTGCTTGGTTAGCTCTTTATTTCCTGATAACACATAAGCAATCCAGCCCTTAAAGCGTTGCTTAAAGACATCTCCAAGTTGTTTGTATAAGCCGGCTAATTCTTTAATGTCTCCGAGACGTTTTCCGTAGGGAGGATTACAAATGATAATACCTTGATCGCTAGGGGGTTCTAAGTTTTCTAGTTCCATTTTTGCCAAGTCAAGATGTTGCTCAAGATGGCAATTTTTAGCATTGGTTTTGGCTTGTTGTAAAACTTCAATATCGCGATCGCGCCCATAAATACTAGCAGGAAGTTGGGAGAGTTGTTGCTGTTTTGCTTCTTGTTTTAATTGCTGCCAAAGTTCAGAATTAAAATCTGACCATTTCTCGAAGGCAAACTCTTTTCTTAATAACCCGGGGGCGATATTAAGGGCTTGTAATCCTGCTTCAATGGGAAAAGTTCCTGATCCACACATGGGATCCAGTAAGGGTAAATGCGTTTCCCAGTCGGTCATTTTTAATAAAGCAGCGGCAAAGGTTTCTTTTAAGGGGGCAGTTCCCATTGCCGGACGATAACCGCGACGGTGTAAACTCTCACCGCTGCTATCTAAACTTAGGATAGCGTAAGTCTCTTCAATATGGAGATTAATGATTAAATCAGGGTTTTCTAAATTAACATCCGATCGTTTTCCGAAATATTCCCTTTGCTGATCCGCGATCGCGTTTTTAACTTGTAAGGCACTAAAATGACTATGATTGAGTTGTTTATTTTTGCCCGTACAGTGAACCATTAATGATTGTTCAGGAGATAAATAGTTATCCCAATTAATGCTTTTTACGCCTTTATAAAGTTGTTTGGCATTATGACAAGGAAATTTGTGAATCGGAACTAAAACTCGAAAGATTATTCGTGACCAAAGATTGACCTTATAAAGTAATTTTTGATCTCCTTGAAATTCGACTCCTGTAAAAGTGGGATTAACGTTTTCTCCTCCGAGGGCTTCTAATTCTTGGGCGGCTATTTCTTCTAATCCTCGCGCCACTGTTGCAAAATATTGGTTCATTTTCTTAGGAAATCAAAAAGAATATCAATCATATAGCGTTTCTCAATCGGTGGATGTTATTGGTTATTTGTTATTGACTCATCCTCCCAATAATCAAGTATAAATGAAGCAATTGCAAAAATAAATAGCGCGATCGCGCTACTGACATTAAAATAAAACCCCCGCTTCTAAGCAGGGGATCAAGGTAGGAAGTTCGGCTAGGAAGCCACAACAGACCCAGAAATCTTGTCTAGTTCTTCTCAGCTTGGGCGGCTGAAGCGGCTGCTAACACAGGAGACTCTTCCTCGGTGTGGGGACTATGGAAACTTTTTTGCGCTTCTGGTTTTTGACAGGCAACCATGGTTTTCACGTGCTCTTGTTCATCATCGCGAATCGCCGCAAATACATCATAAAGATTGTTGACTTCGGGGCGACGTTCTTCTGGGGCGCGATCGGATTGAAATTCATCAAACATATACAGATCGCCATCGCGATAGTATTTAACAGCAATTTCCGGCGCAGCCTGTTGTTTTAATTCCTCTCCCTGTTCTTTTAGGAAGGTGTCATAGGTGTGATAAGCGTGACCTTCTACCTGTTCCATGAACTGATAAGCGGAACGAGCAGAGATCAGATACATCACAACCACAACCCAGTAATAGATCAGGGCAGCCCCTCGGGCTAAAGCGCGATCGCGCCATTTGTCACCGCCACCGAGAGACTCCATAATCAACAGGTGATGCAGTTCATTCCATGATTCAGCAAAATGGACTTTGAGCCAATCCACCCGTCGCCACCAGCCTAAAGTTTCATACAGGTGCAACACCGAAAGATAAGAAAAATAGGGAACACGGGCAACGGTTTCTAAGACATAGAAACGAGGATAGGGTCGGTCTTTGTATAAGACATTAATCACAAAGACCAAAATATTAACCAATAAGCGAATCATATTGTTCTCCTTCGTCAAGTTTTAAGAACGCTCGCTTTCTATTTTTATAGGCGGGGTTCTGGCTTCAACAGCTTATTTTTATAGTAATTCCAAATAAAAACCATCAGGTGAAACGTAGTGGGAGCACGCTACGCTCCCTGCTAGCGACCGAGACGGTCGCACTACGGAAATTAATTGGAATGACTATATTGTAAAAACTAGGATTGGACACTTCTCTGAGCTACCTCAGTTTTAAGTATTTCTTAACTTATGGGAAAACAACCTTAAATTCAGGGCGTTTACCTAAATACAGACGAGCAGCAGATTTTAAAACCAATTCTGAATAGAGAATCTTTTGAATTTCTAAGCAAGGAGCGCGACAAGCTATTTTTTGGTACGCTTTA
>CAZTXK010000196.1:0-4999 GCA_964617275.1 uncultured Dactylococcopsis sp.
ATTTTTTTGATAGAAGTCAATACATTCATCCGCAATCGCTTGATCGACTGCTTGTTCGTGAGTAAGCTGATGAACAATTTTCATTACTTTCTTAGACACATAGGCAATGGAGGCATAATATTTATACCGAAGCACCAGTTCCCGATAACGACGCTGAGGCAACCAATATCGTTTCGGAATCAGAAGTAGCAAGCGATCAACAATTAACTTTTTAAATGGGGCTTCGAGGGCTTTCGTTTTGGCGACGGGAGGGGGAATTTGATTAGAAACCACCGCATCCCCTTTCCAGTTCATCATAATGCTTAATTTCTTCAACACTAATTCTGAAATTACGCCCTCATCATGAAGTTCCCGATAAGCGTGATGTTCAATTTGCACCACTTGTAACCAGAACAATTGACGAACTTCCACTGGCTGATGTTTGAGGTTTTCCCAAAATTCGGTTGCTGTCTGTTCAGCCTTTTCTAACGCCTTTTGATGGGATTTTTGGAAATCATCAACTAAGGAAGTATTAAAAAAGGGACGTTGTTTTAACTCTTCTGTTCTCGCAAGCGCCTCTCGTTCAATGGAAACTTTAGACTCGACTTTAGCCAGTTCCTCCCGTTTTGAGAGTTGATCTAAACCCAGCCAACGCACTAATTGACCAATGGTTGTCCCACTGACGAGGATGGTGAAGACAGCAACGCCTAACGTCATGGCAACAATTAATTGACGATGAGGAAAGTCGTTACTTAAACTTAATGCCAAAGCCAGCGCGATCGCGCCTCGTAAGCCTCCCCAAACGGTAATCAGCTGAAACCGCCAATTAATTGGTTTACTAGGCTGTAAACGATTCACCAATGGAATTAAGCCTAACACCGCCACCGTCCTCGACCCCATGGCTAAAACGATCGCCGCGACAATCGCTAACCAAAAATTAGAGTTAGTCGCATTCAATTCCACTAGGAAACCCGATGTTTTTAACCCCACCAACAGAAAAATCAAACTATTGGCTAAAAAAGCCGCATATTGCCAAAAATCATGGAGATGTTTTCTAATATGGGGTTTCAGAGTATATTCACAATATCCTCCCACCACTAATCCGGCACTAACCACTGCAATTACCCCAGAAAATTCCAAATAATGTTCAGCAACTAAAAACGCCGCATAAGCAATTAAACCTGAAACGGTCAACTGAATGGCATAATCATCTTCCGCCAAATTAATTGACAATCGCATGACTGTGGCAATGATTGCTCCCACGATCGCGCCCCCAATTAAGGTGATTAAAATATCAATTCCCGCATGTCCGACCGTGATTAAACTAAATCGTCCATTGCTAATCATCGCTAAAATCACATCAAACAAAACAATTGCTGTGGCATCATTGAGCATACTTTCCCCTTCCACCAGCATCATTAGCCGTCGGGGCGCTCCCAGTTTTTTAAACAAGGCAATGACAGCAACCGGGTCAGTCGCAGAAACTAACGCTCCAAATAAGAGCGCTTGAGAAAAGGATAATGGCGTTAACTGAGCCACCCCTACCCCCACTAAACCCGCACTTAGCAATAATCCAGGTCCCGCGAGAGTAAATGCTGGCAATAGGGTTTGCAACAGCAAGCGGTTATCGAGATTAAGCGCTGACTCAAAAATTAAAGGCGGCACAAAAATAAAAAGAATTAAATTGGGAGAAAGGGTCAAGTCACTAAGAGGTTCAAGGGGAGAACCAGAGTAAGCCAAAAAGCCTAAAATCAAGCCAAGAATGACTAAGCCAACCGTATAGGGAAAATTCAAACGCTTAAAAGAAACGGCTCCCAGAGAAGCCACCAGCAACAGGAGTAAAATAGAAATTTCTGTGGTTAAAATTGGCGATTCAGTCATGTTAAAGTGGCTCTCATCGTAATAAGGAATGTTGCTATAGCCATCTAATCTGGTTTGTAAAAAGTCGTCCGAAGTAAGTTTAAGGGGGGATCAAATGCAGAAATTTAGAACGGATTTAGGATTGCTACATTCAGTAAGGTTGTCCGAAAAGTTTGGTTTGTCGCATCAACTTAATTTTTAAAGTAACATCATCGTTTCTCCTCGTTTAATTAAAACTTATCTTTTATAAATTAATTATTAAATTTACTTATAATAATAGACTCTCTTCCTAACTGGAGGGTTTAGGATAGAATTATCACCTTGCTGACAGGAGTGAGCGATGACTATAAACAAGTTAGAACAAGAGAGAACAACTCTGAAACTAGAAGGCATGAGTTGTGCCGGTTGTGCCAGTGCCATTGAAAAAGCCATTAATGGGGTTTCAGGGGTAGAAACCTGTGATGTCAATTTTGGCGCGGAACAAGCAACTGTCGCCTTTAACCCCGAGAAAACCAATGTGGAACGTATCCAGAAAGCTGTCGCTGATGCGGGATATGGGGCTTCGGTTTACTCTCAAGATGAGTGGTTAGGGGGAAAGGAGGATGAGGAAAGCGAGAAACAACAAGCCGCCACCAAAGAGTTAAAGCGCAAAATCATCGTTGGGGGAATTATTTCCATTATTCTGATGGTAGGCGGACTCCCTATGATGACAGGATTAGATATCCCTTGGATTCCAGCTTGGTTACATAATTCTTGGTTACAGTTAATCTTAACAACGCCTGTGCAGTTTTGGTGTGGGGCTTCTTTTTATCGCAATGCTGGGAAAGCCTTTAAAAATCGAGCAGCCACCATGGATACTTTAGTTGTCTTGGGAACCAGTGCGGCTTATTTTTATTCTCTGTTTGCCACCCTATTTGCTGATTTTTTAGTCAGTCAAGGGTTAAATCCTCAGGTTTATTACGAAAGTGCTGCCGTGATTATTACCCTGATTTTAGTGGGGCGTTTCATGGAAAATCGGGCGCGAGGAGAAACCTCAGCTGCGATTCGCAAGTTAATGGGGTTGCAAGCGCGATCGGCGCGTGTGATTCGTGATGGGGAAATTCAAGATATTCCGATTCAAGAGGTACAAATTGGCGATATCATCCAAGTGCGCCCCGGCGAGAAAATTCCGGTAGATGGAGAAGTGACTCAGGGACATTCCACAATTGATGAAAGTATGGTAACTGGAGAAAGTATCCCTGTTGAAAAGTCTGTCGGTGATGAAGTTGTGGGATCAACGATTAATAAAACGGGAAGTTTCCAGTTTCGGGCGACTCGGGTGGGAAAAGATACGGTGTTGGCTCAAATTGTACAGTTAGTTCAACAAGCGCAAGGATCAAAAGCCCCGATTCAAAATTTAGCCGATCAAGTAACGGGATGGTTTGTTCCTGTTGTTATCGCGATCGCGCTTTTTACCTTTCTCCTCTGGTTTATTTTCATGGGGAATCCCACCCTTGCTTTGATTAATATGGTGGCAGTTCTGATTATTGCTTGCCCTTGTGCCTTAGGGTTAGCCACGCCCACCTCTGTTATGGTAGGAACCGGCAAAGGTGCAGAAAATGGTATTTTAATTAAAAGTGCCGAAAGCCTAGAAACCGCCCATAAACTCCATACCATTGTTTTTGATAAAACAGGAACCTTAACCGCAGGGAAGCCAGAAGTAACGGATTTTGTGACCACTCATAGCAAAAACGAATTAAAGTTGCTACGGTTAGTGGCTTTAGTTGAACAACAGTCAGAACACCCCTTAGCCGAAGCCGTGGTAGAGGAGGCAAAATCGCAAGGAGTCAAACTAGAGGGAACAGTGGAAGACTTTAACGCCATTACCGGGAGTGGGGTAGAGGCAACCGTTTCGGATCGATCGCTGCAAATTGGTACGTCTCGCTGGTTAAAAGAAGAAGTTGGCATTAATACTGATTTTTTTGCTGAAAAAGCCCAGCAGTGGGAAGCCGATGGCAAAACCGTCATTTGGATAGCCGTAGATGGCGAATTAGAAGGGATTATGGCGTTAGCTGATACCGTTAAACCAGCTTCTGCTGAGGCGGTGAAAGCCCTCCGTAATCTAGGGTTAGAAGTGGTAATGATCACGGGAGATAATGAAACCACTGCCAGCGCGATCGCGCAACAAGTAGGAATCCCTCGCGTCATGGCGCAAGTTCGCCCTGATCAAAAAGCCCAACACATTGTCGCCCTCCAACAGGAAGGAAAACGAGTTGCCATGGTAGGAGATGGCATTAATGATGCCCCGGCACTCGCCCAAGCGGATGTGGGAATTGCCATTGGTACTGGCACTGACATTGCCATGACTGCTTCGGATATTACCTTGATTTCAGGAGACTTACAAGGAGTCGTCACTGCGATTCAACTCAGTCGCGCCACCATTAAAAATATCCGTCAAAATCTCTTTTTCGCCTTTGTCTATAATGTCGCCGGGATTCCCATTGCAGCCGGCATTTTATATCCCTTCTTGGGCTGGTTGTTAAACCCAATTATTGCCGGGGCAGCGATGGCTTTTAGTTCCGTTTCTGTTGTTTCTAATGCCCTCCGTTTACGGAATTTTCAGCCCAGTTCGGGCAAAATATAATATTTCTAAAAATTGGCGCTATACACCAATCCATTGCCGGTTAGGGGGAATTAAGTGTAACATTACTGGACTTTGACTAACACTTGATTATCCTCAACTTTCACTTCATAATTGGTCAGGCTAGTTCGAGCAGGTCCTTGTAAAACCTTGCCCCGAATGGTAAACTCCGAGCCATGACAGGGACAAGCTAGCCTTTCTCCCCCTTCTCGCAGGAACACATCACAACCGCGATGAGGACAAGCGAGATCAAGGGCAATTAAATGGTTGCTTTTACTGCGAACAACAATCACTCCAGCCAAATCATCGGTTAAACTTCCCTCGGTTTCTAGTTCATCTAGGGTTCCCACAACTTGAAAGCTATCTGAGGAGGCTTTTTCTTCCGAAGGATTAGTAGCGTGAGACGCAGCGCTGAGAAAAGAAGTCGCGATCGCGCCCATACTCATCCAACCGACAAATTCACGACGATTCATCTTCATAATGGTATTCTCTCGCTAAGAAGCAGTTTAGTTTCCCTAGCCAAATTATATCGTCGCTATT
>CAZTXK010000197.1:0-4980 GCA_964617275.1 uncultured Dactylococcopsis sp.
TCTTTTCAACCTTGCTTGGAGAAACAGGATCAAATATTAAAGAAAGACAAAAACAGGATTTAAAAAATGCCAGGACGCAGATTTGAACTGCGGACACGGGGATTTTCAGTCCCCTGCTCTACCAACTGAGCTATCCCGGCTTTTGTTTTGCGCTTTACTACTATAGCAGATCAATTTGAGGTTAACAAGTTCAAGGAGAAAATTTATTTCTCAATGCGTTTCGCGCTACAGTAGATGAGAAAATTAAAGAGGCTGGTATCCTGAGTACGCAATTTATGAGCCAATCATCGGCAAATGTAATGACCAACGAAGTTCCTTTAAGCCAACAGAGACCTTGGTTATGGGAAAATCTTCCCGACTATCCCATCTCAGTGCGAGGGTGTTCCGGTCGCACCGCCCAAGAGATTGATTTGTTGTTGCTTGCCCTAGAAGCTCTCGAATTGGCAGGTTCAGAAAAGATGCTAGCGACAGCAAAACAGTTCAATTTAGCCGATATTATTCCCAATCGCGTGGTTTTGTGGCGATTACGGTGTACTAATCCTTGGCGACGCTCTTATATGCGACGACATTTACAATTAGACCAAGCAAAGGCTTTAACCATTATTGCCACAGCGCGATCGCGCCAACTTACCTTTCTCATCCGTCAACTCCTACTAGCCGAGCAGCAATTGCGAGAAAAAGAACTCCCGATTAGACAAAACCTTCGTCTCAAGTGGTATTTAGACCGATTTCGCGCTCATTTCCGAGGACGCATGAATCCCCGTCGTGCCAGAATTATTGAATATCTTGCCTCCCCAGAGCAAATCGATGAGTTAGCGATTTCGTTACTGAGAAAACTGTTATTCGCCACAGGTACTGCCGGCACACAACGGTTATGGTGTAGTTTATTTGATGGAGAGGTAAGATGACGATTCGCCGTCAATATAGTCTCCCCAACTGTTCTTTGATTCTCGATGGTTGGGCGCAAGATATGAGTGGCAATGAGGGGGACAATGGGCGACCCTTAATGTCCATCGTAATGAATGCAGAATGTCGATTTACGGCTAAAACTGAGCAAAATCTCTTAAAAGGCGATCGCGAATTCCTTGAAAGTTTAGTTCGCGTAGTTAATCATTACGCCCAATATATTTTAAGTGGCATTGACGCGAAAAATCAGCAAGATTGGGTATCCGAAAAAGTTAAACTAGAGCCAATTCCTGAAACCAATCGCCATCGCCTACAATATACCCACCAAGAAGAAGGAAAAGCCGAAACAACAGAAACGGTTGATTTAACGACGGTTGAATTATTTGATCTCATTGAAGCCATTGACCAACTTTTAAATGATGGCACGACCCTACCCGAATTAACTCTTAGTATCAACCCCAATTCTCGTCGCATTCGCAGTCGAGAAGAACCCCTCAGTAAAAGAGCCACTCCTGCTTTAACGGGGGTGGCAAGTCTAACTGTCGCCGCGATCGCGCTCTTCTTTGTTCCCGTCCCAGAAAAGCGAGAAGCAGAACTCACTAAAAGCCGAGATCAAGAAGAAACCCTCCCTGATAGTGAGGGGGAAAGCGGTGAAATCGTCCCCTCAGGAATTGAAGAAACCTTAGAGGTTGTTCCTGCGATGGAAAACCCAACAGCAATTAATGCTCTAGCAGAAGACTTACAAACGAGGATTGAAGAAACTTGGGAAGAACAAGGCTTAGTCCAAGAATCTCTTAGTTATCGGGTTTGGGTAACTTCGGGCGGAGATGTGCTTGCTTATCAAGGAATCTCTGATCCTGATCGCAATATCACAGAAGTTCCTGCTTTACCGAACTTACTCTCTGCACCTCCAGAAGAAACGAGCCCCGAAGGCATTGAAGCGATTGCAGAATTACAAGTTATCTTTGATCCCAGTGGAACGGTGAAAGTAATTGCCGAATGAGTCGCCGGTCAAACTTCGATAACTAACACGCCCATAAGGCTCTAACGCTGAGAGAACGGTTTTGCCATAGCTGCGATGATGCACGCGATTATCCAGTAACGCAACCACTCCCTCTGTCTCTCGTAAGGAAACAACGGCTCTTTGTAATTCTCTTAGGGCTGTCGGTAATAAATACAAACGAAACCAATCTTGGCGTTTTTGCTTATAATAGGCAACTTGTCCCGCGACAAAAGGGTTTTCAATAGAAGGAAGCGGGATCGTTGTCATTGCCAATAACTTCGGAGTTGATAACGCCTGTTGATGTTCCCGCCAAAACTGCCAACTGCACACTAAAATCCCATTGTCTCGCAATTGGGTATCTTCTAACCGCACTCGTGAGCCAAATTCCCCAGCTAAATCCGTTGCTAGTTGTCGTTTCAGAGGAACATCACTAACTAAAATAACAATTAGCCCCTCGGTGAAAACTTCTTGAACCAATAAATCTCGTAAATGTTGAAGCAGTACCGGTTGAAACTCTTTTGTATTCGGCATTGGTAGCCCATAAGGAAGATATAAATTAATGGCTTCCTGATGAGGATTAGGGGAAAACTTTAGGCAAGTCATTTCCCCTAAACCCAGCTGTTGCCGATAAATAGGGGCTTCTTTTTCCCAATCTAAAAATCCCCCAATAAAGACTAAGGGTTGCTTCTCCCAAATCGGCTTTAACATTTCTGTGACAGAAACGGGACAACAGCCAATCATAAACTCTCCTTGTTCCCGTTGTATCTCCGCCCAAAGCAGTTGATTATCCTGTTGGGCTTGCTGAAATAATTCACAAAAGGGATGATTCGGTGAAATTTCTTTCAATACAAGAAATAACTTTTCTAGGATTTCCTGTTCAGGCTGATTCAGTAATAGGCACTCATAAGGATTTTGGGGACGATGAAAGAGCATTTTCGTTAACTCTACTCTGACATCGCGAATCACCTCAGCTTTCTCAGGATAGTCATGGAGTAATTGATTCCAATCGCTGCTGGTTAAACGGCGAGTGAGTTGTTCTCGTGCCCACTCTTCTAAATCATCGGCTTCATCAATGATAGTGGGGATTCCTTCTGGTAAGCTTCCGAAAAGTTGCTCCTGTAACCAGTCTTGAGGGGAGATAAGAATTAATCCCGAATCGTTTTGTGGCGAGGGTGATGATAATGTTTTCCAGGTTTGAACAGGGGTATTAATCTCAAGCCATTCTTTTAATTGCGGAATCGCGCTGGCTAACAGATACTTTTGTTTTCTTTCGGGAGCAACTACAATAACAGGACGAGCAAACAAAAGAGCAGGGGTGAGGTAACTGAAACAGTAACCCGATGCGTTTCCCGTTTGCATTAATGCTGGTCGTTTTATGCGTAAAGCTCTTGCCACCAAACGCGCCATCGTTAGCTGGTGGGGCCAGTTGAGATGGGGTTGGTTCCGAAGAAAGGTACGGAGAGACGTATGGACTTCTGCTTCTATTACTGTCACGAGAACTGCGTTTGTGTTTATTAAAGTCACCCTCACAATTATAAAAAGAGAAGATGAAGCTCGGAATTATTGGTTTAGGATTAATTGGCGGATCATTGGGGTTAACGCTGCGATCGCGCTCTCACTATATTCTCGGAATCTCCCGTCATTCGGACACTTGCGCCCTTGCCTGCCAAAAGGGAATCACGGATGAGGCTAGCACGGATTTTTCTCTTCTGCGAGAAGCAGAGGCAATTTTTATTTGTACGCCTATAGGTGCAATTGTTCCCACGGTTGAACAGTTAAAACCAATTTTATCCCCCGAGACGATTCTCACCGATGTCGGTTCAGTCAAAGCCCCGATTGTGGAGGCAGTAACTCCGATTTGGTCAAATTTTATCGGCGGACATCCTATGGCAGGAACCGCTCAACAAGGCATAGAAGCCGCCCAATCCGATTTATTTCAAGGCACTCGCTATGTCTTAACCCCAACGGAGAAAACTCCTCTCAAGGCGCAAAAAACCCTAGAAGCATTAACCCAAGATTTAGAAACGGAATTAATCACCTGTTCCCCGCAAACTCACGATCAGGCAGTGGCTTGGATTTCTCATTTACCCGTTTTTGTTAGTAGTAATTTGATTGCTTCCTGTTGCCAAGAAGAAAATTGAGAAGTGGTGAAGTTAGCCCAAAAACTTGCAAGTTCAGGCTTTCGTGATACCAGTCGCGTGGGTGGGGGGAATCCTGAATTAGGGGTGATGATGGCAAAATATAATAAAGACGCGATCGCGCGATCGTTACGTCTCTACCGTCAGCAATTGGATACCCTGATTCGTGTTATTGAAGAAGAAAACTGGGAGCAAGTCGAGATGATGTTAGAACAAAGCAAAGAAGCGCGATCAGATTTTGGGTTTTAACTTAGAATGTCTCTTTTCCACGAATTACAGAGCAATCATGCTTCATATAAGTCTAGAATCTATTTCAGGTTACAACCCTAAACAATAACGAATTGTGTTTTCAACTTCCAGCATTTTATCAGCAGATAGCTGACCCATTGGCTGATTTGGAAACCTGCGTTTATCTAGAGAACGAATTTGAAAACAGAGGAATACTGTTTCTATTGGTAGCCCACTTTCTTCAGGCGAAACTCTGACATTAGTCGGAAAATCTTTTCTAATATTTTCACCTTTTGTTCCAACAATTACAGTTACAACTAATGGCAATTGATTAAGAGCATTAATAGATACTACTAAAACAGGTCTAGTTCCTGCTTGCTCTTTTCCCTGTATCGGATTTAAATTAACAAAATAAATATCTCCCCTGTCAACTGTCACAACTCTTCTAAACCATCTACTTCAGTGTTTTCAAATTCTTGATTAATTGCAGAAATTTCTCGCTGAATCTCTGGATCATGAGCTAATTCTTGCAATTGTTCTTCTAAACCACAAGAGTTAGTAAGCATAATTTTCCCATTTTCTTTAATAAACAGAACTTTGTCTCCTGGTTGAAGATTGAGTTGCTTGCGAACTTCAAGTGGGATAATTATTTGTCCGTTTGATGTAATTTTAGCAATTTCCATAATAATTTACCTGTTTTCTATA
>CAZTXK010000198.1:0-4942 GCA_964617275.1 uncultured Dactylococcopsis sp.
CCTCTTTTACTGCAAGCCCGTCTTTCTCGGCTTTAAACTTTTCAAATTTATTTTTACTCTTTTCTGATTTAACGGTGCTAGTCATATGAATTTGAGCAGATTTGATGTCTGACTAAAATAAGGAGGTGTGACTCCTCTCCACAATCCATTAAAAAAGAAATGAGTGCTTCTAACTGTATAGAGATATACCAAATCTTGCTTTTGATGTTTTTAACGCATCGTTTTAATGTAAAAAATAATCCCCAAAAAAGGGGATCAATCTAAAATCAGACACCAAGTGCTAATTACATAGAATAAACGTTCAGCGACTGCTTTGAACAAATTCTTTCAGTTTATTTATTCCTGGAAGGGTGATAGATTTGTCGCTAACTAATGTTAACTCTTCAATTAGGAGATTAGAAGCCTTCACTTCTTCCAAATCTCGACAACGTTGAGTTTTAATCATGGTAATTTGACTGGTTAAAATAAAACTGACGAAACTGGTAATGGCAATCACCGGAAGCATGGTTGTTCCAGATAAAACGCTCAAGATAATACTGGTACTAACAGGGGTTTTTGTAACGGCAACGTTCACAGCAGCCATCAAACAAACCATGCCCACAGTGGGATGAATTTGGGGGAAAACAATAGAAATAGCTAAACCAGCATTTGCTCCAATAAAAAATAAGGGAAAGATGAAGCCGCCTAAAAAACCAGAATGAAGAGTCAAGCTAATGGCAAACATTTTTGCTACGGCAATGGCAAATAATAATCCCACACTCTTACTAGTACCGGTTGCGATAACGGTGTGAATTTGCTCTTCGCTAAAAAAGAGGGTTTCTGGAAAGATAAAAGCAATTAAACCAATGGATAAACCGCCAATTGTCGCTAAGATAACGCGATAATTTTCTAGGGGATGAAGTAACTTTCCCACCGCTCGAAAAATCATGATAAACATCACGGCTAACCCTGCTCCCACAAATCCTAAAATAACTCCTTCTAAAAGATTCTCTGGGGAAAGAGGAGGGACTTCTTCAAAATGATAAAGCCCACCAATTGTAATGCCTGTATTCAGTCGGAAAACGGCAAAAGAAAGAATAGCGGCGACAATTGCAGGGGCAATTGCTTCAAAGTATTGTAAACCGCGACGATGAGGAATTTCTAAAGCAAAAATTGCTGCCCCAATTGGTGCGCCAAAGAATGCCCCTAAAGCAGCACTCATCCCACAAAATGTTAAGATTCGCACCGAAGAAATTGCTAAGTTAAACCGCTCCCCTAACCAACTGCCAAAACTGCCATTAACTTGCACTAACGGAGCTT
Source organism: uncultured Dactylococcopsis sp. (assembly GCA_964617275.1). Lineage (GTDB taxonomy): Bacteria > Cyanobacteriota > Cyanobacteriia > Cyanobacteriales > Rubidibacteraceae > Halothece. The sequence goes on from CAZTXK010000198.1 coordinate 1,300, forward strand.
CCGGTCCAGCACTGCCGCCTGATGTAATCGCAATTAAAGAAGCAATAATCATTGCTGGGGTTTTGCGAATGTCAATTTTCCCTACTTCGTGAACTTGATCAACAACTTGCGACATTTCCCCAGGAAGCCCTAAAAAATATAAAGCTAAACCAACACAAAATCCACCAATTGTTGTTGCCATCCAAACGTAATTATCCGGAGATAGCCAACTGGGAAAATAAGGTTTAATTAGCTCAGGGAAGGTATGCCATACTTCATGAATCATACCTTCTAAAACAAGATAGTAACCAGTAGCAACTAAACCGCCAAAAATCCCGATCGCGCTGGCAAAAAGCAAAAGCTGGCTATAGGAAAGTTGTCGATAATTCTCAATTGGTCTGGAATAATCAAGCTCATCGCAATTGGCACTCATTTGATGATTTAATGACATTATTAGAGGAAATTGAGTCTTTGCTCTGATTGTTTGCCATTAAGCTTAAAAATAAAAATCTCTTCTTTATGTATCACATTACACAGTCATAAACTTGAATCAAAGGAATTCCTTTAGATAAATAAAATCTTTGAGACAAATTGTAGCTATAGCTACTGATAAAACAACCAAAAATAGCTAAAGAAAACTATATCGATGATTACAGCGATAATAATAAATTTAACGATTGCAACATCAATTTCTAGTTGGTTTTCTCGTTCATCATTCCGTTGCATTTTCTATGGCTCTTAGTTCGGACTTATCCTCTTATCCTAAATAAAATATGCTTTCTAATACGTATAAAAAAATACAATTTTAGCCACGAAATCCGATCAATGCATTCTAATGATGTAAGTTTCCCCAGAAAATGATAATTAAACGTCTTCTCTGGGGAATGTGGCGAATAGCAGGCAAATTTGCCGAGTTAGAATTGAAACGTCATTCTCAATGCGCCAATGACAATATCATCGTTATCTTCATCTTGATTGGGAGATAAAATCCAGATAACGCCGGGTGTCAGTAAAATATTGTCATTCAGACGATGCTTATAAAGGGCTTCCAGATGGATAGGAACATCTTCACTAAAGGAGGGATCCCCTTCTACACTAAGGTCAGTCAAGTAAGGTTCTGCCCCGACAATTAGCGCCCCAAAGTTACCTTCTTTAAATAAATCGGGAAACGCAACCACTCCCGCATAGCTAAGAACCTCTCCATCGCCATCACTGCCACCAGCACCGCCTTCAATAAAGGTTAGGTCACTATAGCTAAACCATCCTCTTAGGCTCACTTTAGAGCTAGCATTCCACTCAAATTGAGCGCCAAACGTATCACTATTGACAGGAACAGTGGGAACGACTCCCCTTAAATTTGCTAAATTGGTTCCCGTACCTCCCCAAAGTAAAGCTCCAGGACGATCGCTGGTGTCATGCCCACGAACATAGGTTAAACCCGCTCGAAATCGATCACTGGGAGAAAAAACTAATTGTCCTAGTGCAGAAAAGCGACCCCCAAACAAGCCTTCTTCAACTTCGCGACCATTGGGGGCTAAATAACCAGCAGAAATTTCCACTGCATCACTTAATTTATACCGAAAACCGGCTCCTGTGGTGTTAACGCCAATCCCTAAGCGATAAATGGGACTGCGTTCCCCAAAACGAGATAACGCTCCTGCTGCGCCTCCTCCTGCATTTAATCCCGAGTTGAAGACATCTGCATAGAAGTGGTGTGCGCCTAACACTGGCATCAAGGTTACTGTCGCTTTCTCTCCCACGGGAAAAACATAGTGAAGACGATTAATAAAGAGATCATTACCACTTTGACCATCAAAGGCAAATCGTCCTTCCCGTGTTCCCGTTTCGTCTTGGAAGGAATTACCGATATTCCCCCCTGTCATCCGTATCAAGAGTTTGTCTTTACCGGTAAAACTGGTAACAAATTGCAGTCGAATGCGCTCTGTAAAAACGGTATTATTCTCATCAATGTCATCCCCAAAAACGTTGGCTAAGGTAAATGCTACTTCCCCCACTAATTTGGTAGTGGTAGAAAACTGATTATCTTCGAGAAAGCCTACTCGTCCTTCCAGGTTATCAATCCGATTGCCAAGCACGGATAATTCTGCCTCAAAGTTGGCAATTAATCTTTCAAGGGTTGCTAAATCGTCATCATCAATTTCATTCCCTTGGCTTATCAATTGTTCAATTTTTTGTAAGCAAGCATTCAACCCAGCAGCAAATTCGTAACGAGAGATGGGTTGATTGCCTTGGTAAGTTCCATCAGGATAGCCGGCAATACAGCCATACCGTTGGGCCAAATTTCTCAATGCTTCAAATGCCCAATCGTCGGGAGAAACATCACTGAGTTGGAAAACATTATTGATTTGCGCTTGATTATTCCCTAAGGCTTCAATCTCTGATAACTGAGCATCTACTTCCGAAGCATTTGCAGGAAGACAAAACGCACTAACTAGGCTCAATAGAGCCATTAATTTTGATTGATTTTGCACAATAATACTCACACTTCATTCTCAACATCAGATACAGTGTGTCGATTTTGTTGCTAAAAAAAAGTAATCTAAACTACAAAAAAGAGTTCTTAGTGTATTAATTGCATCGAGTCATTGCACAAACACCTTGTAAGCTAGTAAAATTATTTAATCTGTGAGTTGGCAAATAACATCCACTGACTCAGTTTCTCAACCGACTAAGAAACGCTATAATATGTCGCAAAGAAAAAAAATTGCATCTATCATTTATGGAATTATTGCTGTTGCTAGTTTAATTCTGGGCAGTATTTATCTGTTTAGTAATAAGTTTATGCCCTATCATCAGGAGGCTTTAGAAACGTCTTGGGAAGATATTGATGGGAGAGTACAAACTTTAATTTTAGCCCTAATGACAGTTGCTGGCGGTGGGTGGATAGCCCTAGGAATTTTTACTTTAACCTTAATTTTGATACCTTTTCGCCAAAATAAAATTTGGGCAAGTTATTTAATTCCAGTCTCTCTTCTCAGTTTTTATTTACCTACTTTAATGGCAACTTTAAGTGTGTTAGAAAATACTCCTGCTACCCCTCCTTGGTTTGCCACTCTGATAACTTGTTTAATCATACTCTTAGCATTGATCATAGATGCGCCATGGCGATCGCGCTTTTCTTTGACCCATTACACTTAACTGTCAGAAACCGTAAATTAACAGGAATTATGAAAAATGGTATTAGATGAATTTTTGCTTATGTTATTCTAAAGAAAAATAAATTTTTGTCAATTTTCCCTAAATTATGGTTGAGGTAAACTAATGGGATTTGGTTTCAGAAAAAAAATTAAAATTGCTCCTGGTATTGCTTTAAATTTATCCAAGTCTGGGGTTTCCACCAGTGTCAAAGTAGGGCCAGTGAGTTGGAACTCCCGTACTCAGAAAACTTATGTAAATTTACCAGGGGGGTTATCCTATAGCATTAACTCTAATCGCAACATCACGAAAGCAGAATTAGTGGATATTGCAAGAAAAGGAGGTGTAAAAGGATATTCTAAACTCAATAAAAAAGAGTTATGGGAACGATTAATTCAAGAAGGTTTAATTCAATAAATTCTAAAAAAGCCCCCCTTGTGGGGGACTCCTTGCTTAACTAAGAAGTGATTTCCTTAGGATTGTTGGCTACCTGCAATGGCTTGGTTAT
>CAZTXK010000199.1:0-4924 GCA_964617275.1 uncultured Dactylococcopsis sp.
TTAGTTTGACCTAACCGTTCTACTACCCCCTGAAAATCAAGACCTGTACTTTCCCGCAGCTGTTCCATAAACGCGGCTAACTTGGTGGCATTTCCCCCATTGGCAGGATCAATTACGGTTACTTTCTGCACATCAATATCAGGCACAGTATTGACCATACTCGATAAGAGCGGCTCCAGTTTCTGGAAGAGGAAGATTTCGCGGGCATTTTCTCCAGAAGCCTTCCAAGACTCAGCGAGGGCTCTTAAACCATCGGCTTGAGCTTTTCCATCTTCAATGATACTGGCGGCTTGTCCTTTCGCATCGGCTTGGGCGCGTTGACACTCTGCTTCTGCAGGCGCGATCACGTCAGCTTGCAGTTGCTGTTCCACTTGCTTCCGTCGTTCCTGCTGTACCGATAAATTGGCTTGGGTTTTTGCCACTTGGGAAGCAATGTCGGATTCAGCTTCGGCAATTCCGGCTTGTCTTTGAGTGAGGGCGTTTTGCAGGCGACGGTTGGCTTCAGCGCGAGTGGTTTCAATGTTGGCTTCAATTTGTCGCAGGGAGGTATTTTTCTTGTTTTCTGCGGCTTTCAGTGCCGATTCGGCTTTCGTGTTAGCTTCAGCAATGCGAGAGTCGCGGAGTAAATCTGCCCGTTGTTTGCGCCCGATGGAGTTGAGATAATCCACATCATCCGAAATATTCTGAATTTGTAGGTTATCTAAGACTAAGCCTAGTTTTTGCAAGTCATCTTCGGCTTCATCTAAAAGGTTACGCACAAATGCCATTTTGTCTTCATTGAGTTCTTCTGGGGTAAGACTAGCAAGCACCCCTCTTAAATTCCCTTCTAGGGTTTGCTGGGCAATGGTTTCAATTTCTTTTTGATTTTTCCCCAATAACCGTTCAATGGCATTGTGAATGGTGGGTTCTTCTCCAGCCACTTTAATATTTGCCACGCCATCCACTTTTAAGGGAATCCCTCCCTTGGAATAAGCATTGGTCACCTTCAACTCAATAATCATGTTGGTGAGACTCATGCGAAAAACATTTTCTAGAAGGGGTTTACGGATACTACTTCCCCCTTTCACTAAGCGATAACCGACGCTGCCACCGCCAGCAACAGGTTGACGACTGCCGGCAAAAATAAGAATTTCACTAGGCTGGCAAATGTAATAAAGATTTTTGATGACTAGGGAAATGGTTCCTGCACCACCAAAGAGTAGAATTAAGAGGGTAACAATGATATTCATGCTTGATCTTGCTCCGTTTCAGTTTGATTGATCTCTTTCTTGTTTTTCCCAGAAAGGGTAATTCCCAACGTTTCCTCTGATTGCTGGAGGAATTGACGAATCATTTCGGGATAGGCATTGGAGAGGGAAGCTAGGGCTTTACCATCGCCATTGTCAATGACACTCACTTCTCCTAAATGCAGGCGGTGGGGAACTTGAGCTGCTTGCTTGAGAATCATCTCCATTTGTTGCACAAGGAATAATTCGGAGGCATCAACGCCTGTTTCTTGCCAGACTTGGGCTAACATTTCGTTAACTTGGGCCGAAGCCTTATTATCCTCAGCAAGTTTTGCGGCGTTTCCTTTTGCTTGCAGTTCATTGGCTTGCTGTTGGGCTTGGGCGGGGAGAATTTCATCTACCTCTAATCGTGCTTTTTCTAGGTCGGCCCTGACGGCTTGTAATTCTTGTTGCGCCCTTGCTCTGGCTTCTTCGGCGGCAGCGGTGGTGCGTTCTTCTTCTACTTTGGCTTCTTTCCCTACTTCTGCGGTGATGCGTCGCAGTTCATTTTGTTTTTCTTGCGTGGCTGTGGCGGTTTCCGTTTCGGCGACTTCTGCTTTGCGATTACAGTCAGCTTCGACTTGTTCGGCTTCCGCGATCGCGTTTGATTCGGCAATTTCGGCATCGCGAACAATCGTGGCAATTTGCCGTCGTCCGATGGAGTTAAGATAATCCACATCATCCGAGACACTTTGAATTTTGAGCGTATCTAGTTGTAAGCCCAATTTCGCCATATCAGAAGCAACATCATTGGCAATGCGTTCAGCAAATTGGAGGCGATCTTCGTTAAGCTGTTCTGGGGTTAAGGTAGCAACAACGCCGCGCAAGTTTCCTTCTAGTGTCTCCCTAGCCACTCGGGAAATTTCAGCATGACCCCGTCCTAAAAAGCGTTCAATGGCATTCCCGACTAATGACCAATCGCGGGAGATTTTAACATTGGCAATGGCTTGAATATTCAGGGGGGTTCCTCCCTTGGCATAGGCATTGGTGACTTCAATGGGAACAGGCATTGCCGTTAAATCCATGGTTTCCACACTTTCAAGAATGGGGATGCGATAGGTGCGTCCGCCATAAATAACCCGATAGCCTAATTGTTGTCCATCTTCCCGCTTGTATTTGCGACCTGAAATAATGAGAATTTTATTGGGATCACAGACTTGAATCAGGGTATTAATGACCCCCACTCCTGCTAAAACAAGAATGACAAAAAAAATAATCCACCCCGTATTCAGCATTTGGGGATTAGGTTCGACATTAAGGGGAGATGACTCTGCCCTAGCTTCAGTTCGAGTTTCCATGCGTTGTTCTTGACTCATAATCTGATTGACTCCAGTTGTGAGTTAATTTTCTTCTTGTAGGGCTTTAGCTGAGACCACCCAAACTTTATTATCAGAGAAGGAAACCACGAGAATTTGATCTCCTGGTTGAAATTCGGCTTCTTCTTCGGTCATTGCGGAAAAAGCAACCATTGAACCTTTTAGAGGAAGTTGGACTTTCCCCCGGCTATTGGCATCAAAGGGGATTTCCACTTTTCCCACCGCCCCGACTAAATCCTCGGTTCGCGTGATGCTATTGGTGTAATTTCCGCCTAAAACTCGTAATAACCATGCCATAGCTGTTCCAATGATCAGTCCCATGGCTAGCGCGATCGCGCCAATGATTCCTTGTCCTAATTCGGGTTCCAGTAAAGTTAAAGCAAGTCCGGTTAAACCAAAGAAACAGACACCAAATGTCCAAAACTTAAAGCTGTAGAAGGGCAGCCAGCGCTTTTTACGAGAAGAAAAAGTTTTTTGCTTGGTATCTTGTTGAGTGCCAAAGTCCACATCATCGACAGCCTCTCCGTCCATATCGGCATCGGCGTCAGCATCCATATCAGCATCGGCATCCGCGTCAGCATCAAAGCCTTCAAACCCGCCAGATACGGATAAAAGAACAAACAGACCACCAATGAGGGAACAGGCGATATAAATAACGAGCATTGTTTTTAAGTTGGCAATAAATGCCCAACTTGCTTACGTCTTTACTTTAAACAAGAGCATCGGTAAGGGAGGGGAATCATTGATATTTCTTAACAACTATTGTCAAAACGGAAAATTTTGGCTTGTCTAATTGCCAACAGAATGTCAAAGTGTCTATGGGAGGTTAAGATAACCTTCGTATCAGGTAGAATTAAACCGAAAGTTATGGAACTTGAGCGAGCAAGCGGAATTTTATTACACCCCACTTCTTTTCCCAGTCGCTACGGAATTGGAGATTTAGGGAGAGAAGCGTACGAATTTATTGATTTTTTAGCTGGCAGTGGGCAACAACTTTGGCAAGTGCTTCCCTTAGGGCCGACTGGTTTTGGGAATTCTCCTTATTTATCCTATTCGGCTTTAGCGGGAAACCATTTGTTAATCAGTCCCGATAAGTTGGTGGAATTTGGCTTATTAACGGCGGAGGATTTGGCAAATTTTCCAGAAATGCCCCTGGAAAAAGTCGATTACGATCGCGTGGAAGCGGTCAAAATGCCCCTATTACGGAAAGCGTTTGAACGGTTTGCAGAATTGCCCGAAGAGCAGCGCCGCCCCTACCATGACTTTTGTTATAAACATGAGTATTGGGTAGAAGATTTTGCCTTCTTTATGGCGCTAAAAGATGCTCATGATGGGATTAGTTGGCATGAATGGGAAGAAGGGCTAGCCAAGCGCGATCCGAAAACCCTAGAGGAATGGAAAAAACACTTAGGATGGGAAATTTATTATCATAAGTATCTCCAGTTTGAGTTTTACCGTCAGTGGCAAGCCCTGAAATCTTACGCCAATGAACGACAAATTAAAATCCTTGGGGATATTCCCATTTATGTTGCCCATGATAGTATGGCGGTTTGGGTTCACCAAGATATCTTCTGCCTTGATCCCGAAACTCTACAACCGTCGATGATGGCTGGCGTTCCCCCCGATTATTTCAGTGAAGGGGGCCAACTTTGGGGCAACCCCGTTTATAACTGGGAACAAGTGGAAGCCAATGGTTTTGACTGGTGGTTGCATCGCTTTGAAGGCACTCTTGATTATGTGGATTTGCTGCGCATTGACCATTTCCGTGGGTTTGAGTCATTTTGGGCGGTTCCGGAAGGGGAAGAAGATGCCCGCAATGGTCATTGGGTAAAGGCTCCGGGAGAAAAGTTCTTTAATATCTTACGAGACAGACTGGGAGAGTTACCCATTGTTGCTGAGGATTTAGGGATTATTACCGATGAGGTAGAAGCGTTACGGGCGAAGTTTAATTTTCCAGGCATGAAAGTGCTTCACTTTGCCTTTGATGATGGGCCCGGGAATCCCTATTTACCCTTTAATTACTACGATCGCAATTGCATCGTTTATACGGGAACTCACGATAACGACACCACAGTGGGCTGGTATAAGAAACGCAATGCTCAACAAAAAGAGATTGTGCGCCAGTATTTAGGGGGAATTAGCTCTGAAGGCATCCACTGGAGTTTGATTCGTTTAGCGTTGGGATCTGTGGCTAATCAGGCAATTATTCCCTTACAAGATGTTCTCGGTTTAGGAAGCGATGCGCGAATGAATACTCCGAGTAGTATAGGGGATAATTGGGCTTGGCGCTATCGTCGGGATGAGTTAACGAATCAACTGCGCGATCGATTGGGAATGTTAACC